>JBDLJP010000252.1:0-3421 GCA_039714295.1 Candidatus Fermentibacterota bacterium | reverse complement strand
CCATGACAGGTATCAGCGAGTTACTTAAAGCTTCTGCTTGAATGCTTCTGTATCATAACATCCTGAATGAGATAAACCATGACAAGGCAAGACAGTCTGTTTGCCGATCATTGATCAAGCCCGGATCTGCGGTTGTATATTGAGCGAGCATCAGCGATTTATCAGACGGTGGTTGCTTTGACTGTCATGGAGTATTTTACTGCACCTGAGAAAATGTGGTTAAGCATTACAGTTCGCGAAAGGAATAGCATGACACTTCAAGAAAGAATCGTAGAAGCGGTTAATTCAATGGACAATGTAAACAGGAATATTCCGCGCAGTGACATGATACGCAAAGCGGTAGACCGGGGCGAGGCGGTTGTCAGCGGCTGCGGAGCTCTTACCACCTGGACTCCTCCGGAATCGACCGGAAGGAGCCCGAAGGACACATTGATCGTGAAAAGGCAGTCAAGCCGGGATACCATCGACTGGACCAGCCCGAATAATATTCCTGTAGATGAAGAAACATTCAATATGGTTCTGGAAGATGCTCTCTGCAGCCTTGCAGAGGTACCTGAGCTGTTTGTGACCGACAGGCTTGTAGGAGCTGATCCCACTTACGCATTGCCGGTACACACTATTTCCGACCGGGCGCTTCCTGCTCTATTCACCGATAACATGTTCCGCCCCTGGGAAAGCTCCATCGCTGATACAACATGCTTTCATGACAGGCACTTTACAATCCTGGTACTTCCGTACCACAAGCTCGATCCCGAGAAGTACAGGGGACGGCTGAGGATCGATCCAAGACTGGGACATACTTCAACCATGGTTGTGGGAATGGATCTGGACCGTTCCATAGGAATAGTATTCGGATCGGCTTACTGCGGAAGCATCAAGAAACTCATATTCACCGTTATGAACTATATACTCCCGCAGGAGGGCATTCTCCCGCTGCATTGCAGCGCGAACGAAGGAGATGACGGCAGCAGCGCTCTTCTTCTTGGTCTTTCGGGAACTGGTAAGACAACGCTTTCAGCGGACGCCTCAAGGGCGCTTCTCGGAGATGACGAGCACGGCTGGGGTGATAACGGTATCGCCAATTTCGAGAACGGCTGCTACGCAAAGCTCATCGACCTTAATGCGGTTAAGGAACCGGAAATATACAATGCATGCTTCCACGAGGATGACTGGCTTGATCACGGCTCGATAATCGAGAACACGATGATGTATCCGGACGGCCATTTTGATCTGTTCGATTCAAGATTGACACCGAATTCAAGAGGATCGTATCCGCTGCATTATCTTTCCAACATAAAAGAATCCTCCGTTGCGGGGCATCCATCCGCAATCCTTTTTCTGACGGCTGACGCTAACGGTGTTATTCCTCCGGTATCGAAATTGACTAATTCGCAGGCGATGTTCTGGTTCCTCATGGGGTATACCAGCAAGCTTGCCGGAACTGAAACGGGGATTACCGAACCGGTAACTGTATTCTCAAGGTTTTTCGGCGAGCCATTCATGCCGCGTAATCCCGATGTTTACGCATCGATGCTGGGAGAGAGATTAGAAAAGCATGATACTGAAGTCTACCTTATAAATACGGGATGGAGCGGTGGACCGTACGGAGTAGGCTCCAGAATGGACCTTCCGCTGACAAGAATCATGGTAAACGCCGCGCTTTCGGGAAAATTGAGGGATATCAGCTGCCATGAAGATCCGATCTTCAGGGTGATGGTGCCTGATTCATGCCCGGGACTGCAGGATAACTCAATTCTGGATCCTGTGAATACGTGGGATGATAAGGAAGCCTACCGGGTCAGAGCCCTTAAACTCGCTGCTGAATTCAAAGCGCACTTCGATAAAGCCTACGGAAACCAGGATATTTCTGAAGAGATTGCAGGTGAATGCCCCAGAACTTAACAAAAGGGGTCAGGCCTCGAAACTTAACATTCTAAGTAAAAAGGGTCAGGCTTTGATCATTCCGATCTTGAGAAGTTATGCTGGATTGTGCATTGGTGATATGCACAGGATCTGATTCCAGAAGTCTTATCTCTTCACCTGTTCTGAGATCGGATGTGCTTTCGTAAGGTGTTTTCAGATCAAGAACAAGAAATGATTTTTCCGCGGGTTCGGAGCCGTAGCTGGTTGCCAGAATGATCTGATGCCCGCCGTACTCTCCAACGTTATCCCGAATCAGTTCTTCAGGCAGATAACGCAGCGGTGTGTGTCCGGATACGACCAGAGTGGAATCGTTCATCCTCTGAAGAAAGGTTGAAAGATCGCTGGCATCGTACCCGTTCTTTCGTACTTCTATCGGTCTGCTCCACAGGATCTGTTGAATAACCGTATCGTTCAGACCGATTATATCCTTCGGTGCATTCAACGATGTGGAAGGACCCGCATGAATGCCGACTATCCCGTTTTCCGTTATTACCGCTACAGGTAATTCCTTAAGATAGCGGTACCGCTCATCATTCATTCTGCTTACGAAATTGAATTGCCGGTAATACGATCCGCGATCACCGCTGAAGAGGTTTTTCACAACCTGCTGCTGATTTGACAGCGTCATATCCTCTTCTGATACCAGTTTCTCATAAATGCTAACACATCTGTTCTCATGATTGCCCTGGATATAGAGGAAACGTTCACCCTGATCATCAAGATTGTACTGAATCTCCCGGATTCGCTCAATTATCCTCGTGTCACCGTCATCCTCCGCATGGATGTCTCCCGGTTTCATGTCCACCGCATCACCCACTATAAGACCGTAGACATCATCTCCATCCCTCAGTCTTTCAACAATACGGGTGCGCTCAAGCCACATCTCGAAATCCGCATACCTTGCATGAAAATCCGATGCTACAAACAGCTTCCCATGATCTGGAAGAAACAGAAGTCCGCCATCCCGAAGGATCCGCCCGGAGCAGTTCTGATCTGAAAGCTTGCCGAAGGATGATGCAAGCCCTGAACTCCACAGATTCAGAAACAGAAACCCGCCGATGGAGGCGGTCGTCCTTATGAATTCCCTTCTTGTAAGCTGCTTATCCGATACGGATTTACTGTCTTTATACATGCTGTTCCTCATGAGGTCAGATAAGCTGAAGAAGCGCGCTGCGCCTCCTGATGGAAATACCCATCTCTTTCTCCAGCTCCTCAGCCTTTTGATATCTGTTCTCTCGCTTCTCCGCTTCTGCAGGAGAAACACTGTTCCTCATATCCAGAGCATCGCAGTATGCTGCCAATGCATCCGCCAGGGCGGGTTTCATATCGTATCTCTCAAAAACTTCCAATGCTTCATCAAATTCAATATTTCCGCTTTCGAATTCACCAACCAGGAAATATAGTCTTCCGGAGAGCAGTCTGATCTTGGCTATCCCTGCAGTTATTCCCATTTCCATAACAAGCTGCTCAGCCTTTTCGATCAATTCCCTTACTCTGT
>JBDLJP010000251.1:0-3449 GCA_039714295.1 Candidatus Fermentibacterota bacterium | reverse complement strand
CAGCCGATCTGAACGGTACAGGTCCTGATGAGATAATCATCAGCAGGACGGTTTACGCAACTTCACCCTGGGAGAGCTGGCTTCACCTTTACGATTACGAAACGGGGGAGGTTTATGACGAAGATGTCTGGTCCGACAGTAAATTCTACGGGATACCTGCTGCCAGCAGCCTTCCCATGAGCGGAGACCGTATAGCGCTTTCGAGGAGGTTATCCAGTTCCGCCCATTCACCTGTATTCCTTCTCGACCCTGATGATCTTTCATCACCGCTCGGGTGCGAAGCGCCGACGCTGGCTTCATCGAACGTTCTCTGCTGCGTCATGGCGGACTGGGACCCGTTCGCACCTGGAGCCGACAGGGTTATCACCAACGCCGAGAACCAGGCGATGGCATGGTATGAAAGTGGTTTCTTGGTTACTAACTGGGATGATAATGAATATCCTACTTCTGGAACCGGTTGGTCTCCGTTTCCCGCGCTTGGAGAACTTGATAATCAGGATGAGTACAATTATGCCGATCTGCTTGCAGGGACAAAACAGGGTATGGTTTATGCATTTTGGGATGATGCGAATATGTTAGATCACCTCGGATTTCCGTACACTCTTCCTTCGTGGATCTATGGCGGGTTTGTAATAGCCGACATTGATAACGACGGTTTTATTGAAGTTGTGTTCGGAACCCAGGATAACTACCTTCACATCTGGGAACTCGGTGAGTGTACCCGTGGTTATTCTTCATGGCCGCAGTGTCAGCATGACGCTGCCCGTACCGGTGTTCTTCTGGAGGAATGATGCTTTCGGTAATGATTCTTTCCTGCTCCATCCTGGTTACACATGCTCCGGGGTGGAGCTATCCCATCATCACTGTGGATATGTGGAGCTACATAAGCGGTCAGAGAAAAGCCCTCCATGTAACCGGAACTGACACTCTCCATCAGGCCTGGGATCATTTTAATCAGGAAACGAGAGTGGGATACAAGGTCTACAAGCCGGATGGTTCTTTAATATATCCGGAGACAATGATCTCCGATGATGTTTGGTCCGGATATCCAACCAGTACTCTTATCAGCGGGGATAGTATCGCTGCCGTATGGCGTCAGGGAAGCCCGGCGTATTACACAGTTCGTGAACATGACGGTGAGGAGGCTGTTCCCACCACTCTTTATATTCCCGATTTCTGGGTAAACGCCCCTAATGTTCATTCTTCAGGTGATTCACTTGGCAGGATACATTCCGTATTCGAAATCTGGGATGGAACATCAGATAGAGTGTGTTACGGAGTGTTCGAGCCCGGGGTCGGTGAGATATGGCGCGATACCATACCCGTAAGTACCGGCGGTCATGGCGTTCTTGTCGATGGTGATCGAGTTCATATCGTTTTCAAGGGAGATGACCAGTGGCCGGATTACATCCAGTACGATCTTGATGGAAATGTCACCGTGCCCACAGTCACTCTGATTGAGGATCTGATACAGTTCAACAGTACTTACGGGATGGCACTTGACAACACGGGAGATCTATATTGTTTTTTTGAGCTGTGCGGTGGACCAACTGGGTGGCATCTTTCTTTGTTCAAAATTGACGGGGAAACAGGAGAAATAATGATCTCCGATAAGATGATATATGAAGTTGGAAATATCGGATTTCAGAACATCCTGAGCACACCTTCAGGAGAATCATTCTACCTTCTCTGGATAGAGAACAATTCATCCGCTGAGTATTTCGTAATGTTCGCGATTATCGACCAGAACGGTGATTTTATAGAGGAGCCCTATGCGGCTTACGATTACTCGGATGAGGAAGTGCAGAACCTGGAAGTACTTGAAGCGACAACGAACGAAGACGGGGATATCTTCGCTATCTGGAATCAGGGTGATATCGTAGTTGGAGGTTACTGGATCGTTATGGGCTGGTTCGACCATAACTGGGTTAATATCGGAGAAGAGACCGGGGAGGAAGTTAATCTGAGCGAGTTTACTCTTTCACCCTCTATTAATCCATTCTCTGAAAGTGTTTCGATTGCTGTGGATGCTGATCCTCTTCCCGGCCAGCTTGTAGTCTTTGACATATCAGGCCGCATGGTCAGGGTACTGTATGGAAACGGGGGTAACTGCTTTTTGTGGGATGGATGCGATTCGGAGGGGAATGAGCTTCCTGCCGGAAACTACGTCATCCGAGGGACATCATCTGGCAGGAATGTTCAGACCTCAGTTGCAAAGTTGTGATATTCATTCAAAGGACATATTTATGAGCCAATCTCTGATCGAACTTGAGAAGAAGATTCATATACTTATAACTGGTAAAGTGGTTTATATGGGTATCGGTAATATCCTGCGGGGGGACGATGGTATCGGTCCCGAGCTGCTTGCCAGACTTGCCGGGAAGGGTATGTCTACTGTGGATGCCGGAACGGCTCCGGAGAATTATATACGCCCGGTCGCAAGGCTCACCCCCGACACTGTAGTTATCGTTGATGCTGTCAGTATGGACAGGGAGCCCGGGGCTGTCGAACTGCTTGACAGGAGTGAGATAATGGAAAACACCGGCTTTACGACCCACACTCTTTCACCTGTGCTGGTCATGGAAAGGCTAGAAGAGGAGACTGGAGCCAGGGTAGTCATGCTTGCGATTCAACCCGGGACACTTGAATTCGGCGCTCCAATGTCTTCTGAAGTGGATAGCCTGCTTGAAGTACTGCCCGATCTGCTGACCCCGGAATGAATTGAAATTCAATTATGAGACTTAAATCGGGAAAATCTTCAAATGGAGAACCGCTTATCGTGCTCCTGCTTATTGCTGTGGTTGTTTCCATATTCCTTCTGATAAATACTTTCGGGGTTCAGCTTGTTGATGACGGTTATTACTATCTTGAGATCGCTCGAAATATTGCAGGCGGCAGCGGATTCACATTTGACGGGTTGAATCCAACGAACGGTTTTCATCCTTTATGGCAGATCATGCTGGTCCCGATATTTCTGATAACCGGAAGTCTTACCCTTGCTGCGGTGGCTGTAACCATGTTGCAGAGCCTGCTTTTTGCAGCAACCGGTTTTATGATCTACAGGATACTTATTGAAATTACGAAGAAAATCAGTCTTTCTATCGCTGGCGCTGTCTTCTGGCTTTTCAATTTCTGGTTCTGGAGCAAGGGAGCCCTTTCCGGAATGGAGACGGGACTTCTGACCTTATGTTTCAGCATGAGTCTTTTCCTCTTTGCGCGTTCACTCTCCGCATTATCCAGCACATGGCTGTTATCACTATCTCTTATAGTGACATGCATGACCAGGCTGGATTCACTTGCACTTGCAGTTGCTGTCTGTATAATTTTCCTTCTTCACAAAAGGTTCCGTGATGCGGCCCGGGCAGGGCTTCCGGTTATGGTTTATCTGATTCTCTATGTGATAACCAACAAACTCGTTTTTGGAGGATTCTTTCCAGTTTCCGGGTACA
>JBDLJP010000250.1:0-3452 GCA_039714295.1 Candidatus Fermentibacterota bacterium | reverse complement strand
AAAACTCTTGGCAGGGCAACGCTTGCCCTTGCTGCACTGATGATACCCGCCACGCTCTGCATGATATTTCTCGCTAGACCTGTGGTCCAGGTTCTCCTTGCCAGGGGAGCATTTACAGTCCAATCCACATTGCTTACCAGTTCAGCACTTATTTACTATTCCGCCGGTCTTCTGTTCTACGGCGCTGTAAAGATCACAGTTCCGGTATTCTATGCCATGAAGGATACTAAAACTCCTGTGAAAATCGCTGTCAGCTGTATGGGACTTAACATTATACTCAACTTCGTCTTTACAATGTTCTTCATAAAGACTTCGTTTGCGGAGCCGCTTGCCGGTCTTGCCCTTGCCACGAGCGTTTCCGCGATTGTGAATTTCTTCCTCCTGAGGGTTACTCTCAGAAAGAAAACAGGAGGAGTTGTTCGATCCTCCACTCCCGCATGGCTCTCCATGATTCCATCAGCAGCAGTCTCCTTTCTGTTCCTCAAAACGTTTTCACCATGGGCATCATCAACAGTTTCAACATCTACTTTCAACGGTGTAATAGCGATCCTCGCAGTTTCAATTGGAGCTATAATATCATTCCTTGCAGTTTTCGCTCTGGCTGGAGGTAAGGGCGCAAGGTCGGTATTTTCGCTGGCATTCAGACGTGGCAGTATCAAAGAGTCTTAAGGATTCCATAGCCCGTGCACCGGCTCTTCCAGGTGTTTACAGCTTTCTGGATGAAGACGGTACTGTGCTGTACATCGGCAAGGCGAAGAATCTATTGAACAGGCTTAGAGGTCATCTGTCAAACACAGGTGATTCCCGCCATGAACTCCTTCTTGACAGATCTGTTTCGGTTGAATGGACTATCACCAGAACTGAAGTTGAAGCCCTCGTTCTTGAGGCTGAACTGATAAGGATAAGAAAACCGCCGCTGAATGTACGTCTCAGATCTTCCGGAAGATACCCCTACCTTGAGATAAGTCTTGATGAGACATTTCCAAGGCTTCTTATAACAAGGGAGCGCAGCAATCCGCGGGAACGCCCAAGGTTCGGTCCATATCCAGATTCAAGAAACCTCAGGAAACTTGTTGATTTTCTCCACGATACTGCTCCGCTGCGAAGATGCAGCGGAACAGAACCCTCATCAGTATCAAGATCATGCCTTATGGGACAGATCGGACGCTGCCCTGCTCCATGCACGGGAGGGATTACCCATGAAGAATACGCGATGAATGTAAAGGAAATACTCAGGATACTCAGAGGTGATTGGGAATGGGCAAGAGAACGCCTCGAACAGATGATGAAGAGAGCTTCAGAAAATACGGATTACGAAGAAGCAGGAAGACTTCGTGATCTGCTTTCTCGTCTCGGGAGTTTCGGCTGGCCTGCCCCTGCAGGCATAAATGACATGATTAACCGGGATGTAGCAGCGGTAAAAGAGAACTGGGGAGTTATAATGAGGGTTCGCGGCGGAAGGTTCACTTGTGTTCTTAGAATTCCTTTCGATGGCAGATGGAAACTTGCTGCGTTATCCGAGCGCCTTTCTGTTCTCCTGAAAGCCTATTATTCCCAAACCGGTGATATACCCGGCGAGATTATTGTACAGGAAATACCGGATGATTATTCGTCTCTTAAAGAATGGCTCTCCTCCAGACGTAAGAGTTCTGTGGGCATATCGGTGCCGAAGAGGGGGGGGAACCGTGAGCTGCTTGAACTGGCTCAGAAGAATCTGGATCAATTCCTTGTCAGGTTAAGCTGGAAATTCCCTTCAGCCGGAAAGGAAAAGATAGAGGCAGCCCTTGAGGGTCTTACGGATATTTTCGACCTGAAAGAACTACCGCGCTGGGTTGTATGTATCGATGCCTCAACAATTCAAGGATCATGGCCTGTAGCTGCCATCGTGAGTTTCAGAGATGGATATCCCGACAAGTCGGGTTACAGGCGCTTCTCTATGCCTGAACAGATCAGCAGAAACGATCCCGCCATGATAGCATCAGCCGTAAAGAGGTACCTCACGGCACTTGAAGATGAGTGTCCGGATATCTTTCTTATAGACGGAGGTATTACACAGCTGAGAGCGGCTGTCGGAGCTGCAGGGAAAGAGTGGTCTTCGCGCATACGTTTTGTTTCAATCGCTAAACGGGAAGAACTCCTGATTTGCGGATTATCTGAAAAACATATCAGGCTGTCTATGGATTCAACTCCGCTGACTTTTCTTAGAAGCGTCAGGGATGAAGCCCACAGATTCGTTCTTCATTATCATCAGCAGAAAAGATCCAGAGGAAGCCTGAGATCCGTACTCGACGACATCCCCGGAATAGGTTCCGCAACAAGGATCAGGCTCCTGACTCACTTCGGAAGCGCAGAGAAAATAGCAGCCGCGACTGTTGATGAGATAATGGAGATACCGGGAATCGGTCGGAGCAGGGCTATCCAGATAAATGAATATTTTTCAAAGGAAAATAATACGGCTGATCCGAAATCGTTATAAGTACTGAAGTCAGCAATGAATAATCACTGACCCGGTATCCATAGATCGTTTCTCCGGGCAAATCTTATAAAATCGCATCTTTCAGCGTAACGCCGGGATATCTCCGTGTGATTGCGTCTGAAACTATCGGTCTCAAAACTGAATTCCAGTATCATCGAGGCATTAGCTTCGTTCCATGGATCAGCTATCCGCCCCTGTTTCTCTTTAATCAGAGTCAGATAATCCCAGGCGGCTTCCTGAATTTGCCTTGAACCGTAATGATCTGATTGCCAGAGAACAATAAGTACTTGCCAGCGTATCTGATCGTTTTCGGGACATTGTCTTACACCTTCCCGAAGGAGCCGTATACCCTCTTCAGGAAGCCCCAGATTGATACTCAGATGGTATCCTCCATCCACATAGGCTTCTGCAAAGGTCGGATCCAGTTTTATAATAAGCCAGAGCTGTGGAAGGTAATCTGTAGCAGTCATCCACTCGTTTCCCTGATACATCCAGATATGGTGATACTGATCAAGCTGAAGCCAGAGAATATCCGCAAGGATTGCACCTATTTCACCTGCACCGCTGGAAACGGCTTTCGATGCAGCTTCGTTCTCCAAAGCACTATTACCTGCAATTCTTCCGGAAATAACAGCTGTGAAGAGGAAAAGCGCAGAAAGCAGGTAGAGATAGTACTTCTTCATCGCTGGCGTTTTCGAATGTATCCGGAAACTAAAAATACGACTGCAGACAAAACAAGTAGTATAAGACTGTCTCTGAACATCTTACCCCAGATGAAAGTTGCTGCCCAGGGCTGATTGAAAAACCAGCCGGTACCATGATTTCTCTGACCTGCATCATGAACATGCCTGTCACTTCCTGCAATTTCTGAAGGATCATGCTCATCTGATTCCTCATGTGCAAACGCAGGTTCAGCCGCATCGGCTTCATGTTCATGATCGCACTCAATATGTTCATGTTCACACTCTTCATCTAT
>JBDLJP010000249.1:0-3459 GCA_039714295.1 Candidatus Fermentibacterota bacterium | reverse complement strand
GCAGAGTAATCCTCAGAGAACATATTTCGATGATGTCTGCTGCGAATCGACGTGTGCACCTTCGGGTAGCAGCATGGATAACGACAGTTGGGGTTCAGATGTTGAAGCAGCTGTGATAGGCCACGGGGAACTGGAAGGTCCCTTCACGGAGATAGACGGTCTTGAGATCGTGAGAGATCCGGCATTTCCAATCAGAGTTACCGTACAATTCTACAAAGCCACTTCAAACGGTGTGGCTTCTCAGCAGGATATCGATGACATTGCTGACGAGATCCAGAAAGTTTACGATGAGGGCACATATGTCGGTTCCCTCGTGGTTCCTGATCCGGGATCATACAGACCTACCGACTGGGACAGAGCATCGGTACCCAGAAGACTGAACAGGTACTGGAGGATGGTAAGCAGCAACTACCTGGGCTGGATTGGAAGAAGAGATCTTATAAACTGATCAGCTCAGCGTTCATCTGCGGGGTCGGGTATAAAAACCCGGCCCCATTCTTCAAAACCCTTGCTTGACTGATATTATTCAACATATTAATTTAGTATGTAGTATTTTCACTTGGAAAGGGTGAGCCTTATGAAAGCTCTATTAATCATATCATTGCTGCTTGCTGCATCTGTATCGGTATCAGGTACTTTTTCCTTCGCTTCTCCTTACAATCTTCAATCCGGAGGGATACCCATCGATGTGGGGTACTATGCAGCTCCATGTGTTGTCGATTGGGACGGAGACACCTTGAAAGACCTGATCACAGGACAATTCTCTGGCGGATACATCAGATTCTACAAGAACGAAGGAACTAACGAAGCCCCCGTTTTTAATTCTTTTTCATACCTTCAGGCCGACGGGTCCATCATATCCATGGGGTACGGTTGATGCACCGGCTCAACAAATCCACAGGTTGTGGACTACAATGATGATGGAATGCTTGATATTATCGTTGGAGATAGAAACGGATATGTTCATTACTACCGCAGAACATCTGAATCACCCATTACTTTAACCAAAGAAGCTGATCTCGTATGCGGCGGTACTATTATCGATGCCGGCTCCAACTCAGCTCCTGTTTGCGTTGACTGGAACGAAGACGGGAAAAGAGACCTTCTTATCGGCAACGAATCACCGGGAAACGTCAGGCTCTACATCAATGATACCATTGATACAGACCCCGTCTACAATACGTATTCATTAATCGAGAATTCCGGAACCCCGATATCCAGTTACCGCAACTGTCCCCAGGTTTTCGATATGAATCAGGACGGCATGAAGGATCTCCTGATTGGTGTAAACGGCGGGCAGATATACTATTACGAAAACACGGGGACGAATGCCAGCCCGGTCTTCTCCGGATATGAAATCATTATCTCAACAGGCAGTGGAGGTGCGCGATTCTGGATCGATGACTGGAATGAAGACGGACTCCCCGATGTGCTTGCAAGTAATTTCAATGGATTCATACGTGTCTACATCCAGCTGTTCATGTCCATAGAGGAAGAAGAAACTTCTGCTGTCCGTACACTTTCAGTGAACAGGAATCCATTTGCCGGCTCAGTGGTTATCAGCGGTGACGGTTTCAGCAACGGGATCATCAGTATATACGATCTTCAGGGAAGAGCTGTGCTAAGCGAATCCTTCAACGGCTCTTTTGAATGGAATGCTCAGGAGGCATCAGCGGGATGCTACTTCGCTAACGTTCACGATGCTCAGGGTTCTGCCGTAATAAATCTCCTGAAGCTGTAGTTTCATTTGGGCCGGGCGTCACTTCTGGTCACTTCTTCATGTAAGTGACCAGAAGTGACGCCCGGCCCCTTTTGCTACTAGATTACCTCCATGACTGAAAGAACATCAGGACGGAAACACTGGGACGATTTCTGGAAACGGGATCGTGACCTTGACGAAATTTACGACAATGATGGACGTATACCGGAGGAACTCCTCAAGCGGATGAACCTGACAGGCTCCATCGTAGTGGAGGTTGGCGCTGCAACCGCCAGAGACAGCGTTATTCTGGCGGAAAACGGCGCAGTTTCGGTGGCACTTGACTATTCCCATGAAGCCCTGAGGCTTGCCAGGGAGGCTGCAGAAAGAGCCGGGGTTCAGCTGCTTCTTGTCTGCGGCGACGCGCTCGCCCTGCCCTTCAGAGACAAAACCATCGATCTTGTTTTCCATCAGGGAGTCCTTGAGCATTTTCGCGACCCGATGCCTCTTCTGCGTGAAAACGTAAGGGTGGTGAAAGTTGATGGAACAGTTCTCGTTGACGTGCCCCAGACGGTTCATATTTACACACTGATAAAGAAAATACTTATCGCTATGAATGTCTGGTTCGCGGGCTGGGAAACACAGTTCACCGCAGATGAGCTTGCAAGGCTTCTGAAAGAGGCGGGATTGAATCCCGAGCACACTTACGGGAGGTTCTTTTCACCCTCTCTCGCCTACAAGATATTCCGTGAACTGCTGATGAAACTGGGTGTAAGGATGCCTCTGAGGCCTGTTCTCCTGCCCCCTGTGCACAGATTACGCAACAGCATCAGAAGAAGGGTAGAAGCTTCCTTCCTGGGCCCCAGACTCGGTTACATCATCGGAATCATCGCGACAAAGAAACGGCTCGATTGATATGCGAATTCTGGCTCTTAACTGGAGGGATCCGAAGAATCCTGAAGCTGGTGGTGCTGAGGTCCACCTGCATGAGATACTCAGAAGAACAGTAGCAGATGGCCATAATGTCACCCAGATATCACAGGCGGTAACCGGCCTCCCTCCCGAAGAGTTAATAGACGGAGTGCGTATTCTGCGCCATGGTAAAAGGAATACTTTTAATCTTACGCTTAAGAAATTTGCCATCTCCCTCGATATTGAGTCTAATTTCGACCTTGTTATAGAGGATCTCTGCAAGATACCCTTCTACAGCCCCCGATGGTCTCCAGTCCCTGTTCTCACAATCGTTCCCCATCTTTTCGGGACAACAGCTTTCAGGGAGGTTGCTCTGCCCCTGGCACTTTATGTGAACTTCATGGAATCCTCCATTCCGCGCATTTACCGAAGATGCCCGTTTGTAGCGATTTCAGACTCCACGAAGGATGATCTCGTGCGAAGAGGTATTCCATCGGAGAATATTTCAGTTATCCCCTGCGGGATTGACACCGATCTCTACAATCCGGGAAAACCGGAGCCTGAGCCCGGTACATTCCTTTACGTGGGCAGGCTCAAGAAGTACAAAGGTGTGCAGTTCATTCTGGCCGCCCTGGCTCTGCTTCGGGATGCCGGAAAAAACTACAGGCTCGTAGTACTTGGATCCGGTGATTACGAGCAGGAACTTAAAAAAACAACCCTGCGTCTGGATCTCGATAATGCTGTTTCCTTCGAAGGTTTTGTACCGCGGGAACGAAAGCTTCACTGGCTCCGGGCCGCCTGGGTTGCTGTATTCGCATCGGAGAAAGAAGGATGGGGTCTGACAGTCA
>JBDLJP010000248.1:0-3479 GCA_039714295.1 Candidatus Fermentibacterota bacterium | reverse complement strand
ATTATTGCCAGAGGTATTATGAGTTCTCCTGTTCTCACCATGCTGAATCCTGAGCCCGATACCAATATCGTTTTAGCGGAAACTCCCGAAGGCAAGGCAGGTATTATTGCCGACGCGCTCACAAGCCTTGAAATAGGCTGTCTGGCGCTTTCACCGTCCACATTGAGGTTCGTCACTCATCTTTCACTTTCAGAACGGTCAGTTAAATATGCTGCCGACGTTCTCTCGGCATTTGGAGGATAAAATGGTTACTGGAGTTATCGGGACAGGTCATCTTGGTTACCATCATGCAAGGATTCTTGGAGGAATAACCGGCAGAACAGTCCCCATTTTCGACACAGACAGCGAAAGAATGGACAAACTTGCCTCGGAACTTGATATCAGACCATACACAAGTCTGGATGCCCTTCTTGAAGAATGTGACTCCGTAGTTGCAGCATGCCCTACATCAAGTCATTATCATGTAGTGCTCAAGGCACTGAAAGCCGGCGTACACGTTCTTGTAGAGAAACCCATCTCCGCAACCACTCAGCAGGGACAGGAAATGGTTGACCTCGCAGAGAACATGAATCTAATACTTGCCGTTGGTCATTCCGAACGCTTCAATCCCGCTATACTTGCCGCTGCTGATCTTATCGATGACCCTCTTTTTGTGGAAGGTCACCGAATGGCTCCATTCAATCCAAGAGGAACTGATGTGTCAGTAGTACTTGATCTCATGATACATGATATTGATTTGGTTCTTTCTTTCGTTCGCTCTCCTGTTGTCTCTGTTCAGGCTTCAGGTGTGCCTGTTCTAAGCGATAATGTTGACATCGCCACAGCAAGGATACAGTTCGAGAATCGCTGTGTTGTAAACATGACCGCAAGCAGAATATCCAGGGAGCAGGTTAGAAAACTCAGGTTCTTCCAGCACAGAAAGTACGTTTCAGTTGATTTCGCAGCAAGAAAAGTTGAAGCTTTCAGAATGACGGACGGAAGAATTGAGCCCCTGACGGTAACCGTGTCGGAAGGTGATGCATTAACGGCTGAACTGAATGATTTCAGAATGTCCTGCGAAACAGGCTGTGCTCCTACAGTATCCGGTCTGGACGGCCTGAATGCTCTGAAATCCGCACAGATCATCTCGGTCAGAATACAGGAAGCGATGCAAGATATTCTGAAATCCGCAGAATGAGAATAGTCATTTCAGCCGGAGATCCTTCGGGTGATGTCCGGGGCGGGGAACTCCTTAAGGAACTGAAAAAACTGACGGCTATAGAAGTTTCGGGTCTTGGAGGCGATAATATTGAAAAAGAAGCCGGTAAGTTAGTATTCAGTCTGTACGAGTATTCAGTGATGGGGTTTTCGGAAATTCTCTCCTCGCTTTTTAAGTTCAGCAGACTTCGCCGCGCCATGAAGTCGCATATTCTGTCTGCTGACCCGGATGTTCTCCTTCTCATTGATTATCCCGGTTTCAATATCCCCCTGGCACGATGGGCAAAAAAAAGAGGCTGCCGTGTCATTTACTACATATCTCCTCAGCTATGGGCATGGGGCAGGAACAGGGTCAGAAAAATACAGAAGTCAGTTGATCTTATGATCACACTTTTCAAATTTGAAGTAGATTTCTACAGAGAGTACGGTGTCCGGGCAGTATGTTCGGGACATCCACTGGCTGATTCGATTCCTGAACCCCTGAAATCACTGCCCTTCGGAGAAATTGCTTTTCTCCCCGGAAGCCGCCGTCAGGAGGTCTCACTTCTTCTTCCGCCAATGATAGAATCATTCATCACTCTCAGGGATGCCGGCTATGTTTCAAGCGCTTCAGTTGCTGTGTCTCCCGTTGTGCCTGCGGAGCTGTACGAACTGGCGGCTGACGTGCAAGGTATAAGACTGGCAGGTTCAGTGAAGGATGCCCTTTTCAAAGCTTCAGCAGCAGTGGTCTGTTCAGGTACGGCAACCCTTGAAACCGCCATGTGGGGAATTCCCTTTATAATCACATACAGAACCTCTCCATTGACGTACTTCCTGGCAAAGTTACTCGTCAGAGGTGTTTCAAACATAGGAATGGCCAATATAGTAACTGGCAGGGAAATAGCGCCTGAGCTTATTCAGAAGGATGTATGTGCTGAGAACATCGTCAGTCATATCATTCCTCTTCTTCATGATACGGAGACTCGAACAGAATCACTTGACCGGATGAAACTCGTAAGAGAAGCCCTCGGTGATAAAGGCTCATCCGCAAGGGCAGCAGGATATATTCTGGAAAACACAGATGCGAACTCCTGACCTGCTGAAACTGTCGAAGGGTCTGGGGCGGATAATCCTGAGACTTACAGGTCTTTCATGGAGAGTGCATTACGTCAGATATGCTCACTTCAGAGCAGGCAGAGCCAGACAACTTCCGGCACTCTTTGCGTTCTGGCACGGAAGACAGCTGCCTTTTGTGCATACTCACAGGAATGAAGATGTTACAGTACTTGTAAGTCAGAACAGAGACGGTCAGTACGCAGCCAATGTACTCCATTCAATGGGCTTCAGAACTGTGAGAGGATCCAGTTCAAAAGGAGGATTTGAAGCTGTCCGTTCCATCTCTTCCATTCTCCGCAATGGATACGACGCAGCCATTACTCCTGACGGACCGCGTGGACCCGCAGAAACCCTTAAAAGCGGTATTGCTCACATATCAAGGCTTGGTAACCGCCCGCTTATTCCTATCGCTGCTTCCGCATGGCCGGCTGTTCGCCTGGCATCATGGGACCGATTCCTTCTGCCTCTTCCGTTCGCGCGGATTTCCATAGTCGAAGGCAGACCCGTTCTTCCGATGAAGAGTAAGGATGATACTGAAAACTGGACTGACAGGGTTGAGACCGAGCTTAGCAGGGTAACTGCATACGCTGATCTTCTTGCATCACCTTCCGCTGTGTTTTTCACTGGAGTCCTTAGAATATTCGGAACAATCCTGCGTCCATTTGCAAAGATTGCACTCCTCTTCAGACCTCCCCGGGAAAGAAAGGAAAGAAAAGGTTATGTGAAACCGGGCAGGTACAGACCTGTATGGCTGCACGGTTCATCACTCGGTGAATTGAACGGTCTCATGCCGTATATCCAATACCTGAAGAATAAGGGGATACCTGTGTGGATTACCTGTTTTACCCCATCCGGACGAGCATTCATTGAAAGAGCCGGACTGGAGGGCAGTTATATTCCTCTTGATATTCATAACTATACGGAACGGTTCATACGCCTGATAAAACCCAGAGCACTCATTCTGGCTGAAACCGAAATATGGCCCAATACTATCCTCTGCACCCTCAGATCGGGCATACCAGCCATGATGATTAACGGAAGAATATCCCGTAAAAGCCTTAAGGGCTATCGTTTACTCGGTTCCCTTCCACAGAGAATGCTCTCCTGCTTTACCGGTATTCTGACAAGAAGCGATGATGATCTGAAAAGGTTTCTGGCAATGGGGATAAACAGAAAGATGCTAAAAT
>JBDLJP010000247.1:0-3497 GCA_039714295.1 Candidatus Fermentibacterota bacterium | reverse complement strand
ATGAAAGACTGGATAACCAAGGCTGCAAGAATACTTGCGGTTATCGTGGCGATCTACTTCGGAGCAGTGGGTGTCCGAGGTCTGGCTACATGGATATCGCAGCGATCGCTCAGAAGCCAGAACGATCAGAACGCGGTAGAAACGTCACACTTATCAGAGACTGACAGCACTGCCATCTTTTCTGTAGAAGATTCTGATACCTTGTATATCGTATCTTTCAGTAACGATGACGATGATAAGGGAAGTCAGCTGGCAGAAGATATGACGGGAACAATACTGCCTCCGATCAAACTGGTCAGCGCAACCCCGGAAGGATGGCGCGAGGCTGTGGCTCCGATTCCCGGGTTATCTGCCGTTATAGTCCCATTTTGGGTTGACGAGAGGTCCAGTATCGAAACAGAAGAGTGGCAGAAGTCCTTTGCCGGGTATATGGTGGATATGCAAATGAGGACATTTGCCGTTGAGTACCAGCCGTACTGCGATGACAGGGTGACAGGGATTCAGTCTTTTCTGGAAAGGTACAGTTTCAGATGTGATCCTGATTCAGGATTTGTGTTCCTGATGATGAATTCTATGGCCTGTGGTCCTTCGGACTGTTCAACCTGTGAAATAACTCATTAGATTAATACTGTTGCATAGCCTGATATTCAATGTATAAGGAGTGAATATGCCAGAGAAAGTATCATGCGGTTATTCGGGTCCCAAAGTTAAATCCGATTGCAGAATTTCATACGAGAATACGGATACTGAACTCCGGGTAACGGTGATTTCTGATGGATCAGGAAAACCTCTTGAGAAAGCTGTCAGGGCTACTGCAGATCGGATGGGGATATCCAGCGGTACTGTTGAGATTGAAGACCGCGGGGCTGCTCCGTTTGTAGCCGCCGCAAGGTTCGAGGCAGCGGTCAGACAGGTACTTGGAAACGATTTTCCTCTCCCTTCTCCTGCACGGAATATTGAGCCTTCAGGGAGAAATATTCCGAGGAGGTCCAGGCTTTATGTTCCCGGTAATCGCCCGAGATTCATGGAAAAGGCTATGTCATCTGGAGCTGACGGTGTTATTCTTGATCTTGAGGACAGCGTAGCTCCCGACAGAAAATTCGAAGCAAGAATCATGGTTGCTCATGCACTTGCAAGTCTGGATTTCGGCGGTATGGAGGTAATGGTCCGGATTAATCAGGGTGAATTCGCTATTGATGATCTTGAGTGGATAGTCCCGCAGCCGGTTCAGCATATTCTTATTCCCAAGGTGGAAGTTCCGGATCAGGTTTCTATAGTCAGGGATATGGTGGAGAAGATCTCGGAGCTTTGCGGACGGGAAGCGGGAGTATGGCTCATGCCCATCATAGAAAGCCCTCTGGGAGTGTTCAATGCTCTTGATATTGCCAGATCCGTCCCTGAAGAGTCAGCAGCACTCACATTGGGGCTGCAGGATCTCTCCGCTGAGTTAGGTGTGACTCCTACTGCAGAGGGCACGGAGAGCTTTACCTCAAGAAGCCTGATAGTTCTGGCGGCTAGGGCAGCAGGGCTTCAGCCGATTGATACTGTATATGCGGATGTGAAAAACGAAGACGGGCTCAGGGAATCGGTTCGTCGGGCGAAAGTTCTGGGTTTCGTAGGAAAGGGATGTATTCATCCCGGACAGGTGCCCGTTATAAACGACGGTTTTCTACCGGGCATTGAAGCGCTGGACAAAGCCAGACGTATAGTTCTTGCAATGGAAAAGGCTGCTTCTGAAGGACTGGGGGCAGTTGCTCTTGGTTCTAAGATGATCGACCCTCCAGTAGCGAAGCAGGCTCAAGTAGTAGTGGATAATGCCATCAGACTGGGGTTGATCTCAATTGAGTGGCGGAAAGAGGGGAAGGAATAATGCACTGTCCAAAATGCAACACGGATCTGAAGTCATCGGAGCTCCTCGGAGTGAGAATTGACAGATGCCCTTCCTGCCTGGGAAGCTGGTTCGACAGAAATGAGCTGAGGCAGGCAAGGAACCAGGCGGACAGTGATCTTGCCTGGATGCAGATCAAACTCTGGAAGGAAACCGATGGTTTTCATGTGAGAAGAGAATCTGTAAAATGCCCTTCCTGTGGCGAAAAGATGGCCTCTGTGGGTTATGCTGATACGGGAGTCCAGATAGATTACTGCAGCGATTGCGGCGGGATCTGGCTGGATAGCGGGGAATTCAGGCAGATCATCAACTCCCTCGAGGATGATATCAATAACATGACGGCTTCAGATTATTTCAAGGAAAGCATAAGAGAAGCGGAGGAGCTGATAGCCGCCAGCGAGCATTTCACTGAGGAATGGAAGCATTTCAAGACAGTTCTCAAACTGCTGGAGTATCGCGTTCTTGCGGAACACAGAACCCTGGCCAGGATCATAGAAAACTTCAGGAGCCCCTTCGCCTGACCTAGTGCGCCTTTAGACTGAACATCAGCGGCAGCTTATCCATTTCCTCGGGTAATCTCCAGAAACCATTATCACCCTTGATCATTGATGGCAATGCCTTCCATGGGATAACACTGTGCTCGTGAAGAAAATCTATCTTCAAACCACTTTCAATCAGTGCATTCAGAATTTCACCCATTGTCCATTGCCATTCCCAGGATGGTGATTTTACGATGTAGTCGGAATCCGAATAATCCGGGTAGTCAGCCGGCCATTTACATGGAGCTTCCCCGTGAAAGTATGGATCTCGAACCACCAGACCGTCAGACTCGTTATCGAATACCCAGAGGAACGGATGGGATTCCATCATATAGAAAAAGCCACCCGGTTTAAGATATCTCCTGATAATTTCCGCCCATGACTTGAGATCCGACAGCCAGCAGAGAACTCCGATAGATGTGTAGACGATATCGAAAGTTTCATCCAGCCTGTCAGGCAGGTCGTAAACACTGGATTCAATGAACCTGGCGTTAAGACCTGCCTTCTTCGCAAGGCGTTGTGCAACGCGGAGGGAAAGGGGGGAGATATCAACTCCGGTTACGTAGGCTCCAAGTCTGGCCCAGGAGAGTGTATCGGTTCCTATATGGCACTGAAGGTGCAGCAGAGAGCTGTTCCGGACTTCTCCGACCTCACCGGTCTGGATGTGGTCCATTACATGCCCGCCCCTGACAAGCTCCCTGTAGTCATAGGATTCGGCATGTACTCCAGCAAGCTCATCCCAGTGGACTCTGTTTCCTTCCTCCGCTTCGAAATACCTTTTCATATCCGGTATCCTCTAATCCAATTCCTTTTTCCCGCTGATGGTCGCCAGTATGTCCGCGATGATCGGTAGAATAATGATAAGGAGCCAGCCGAAGAGGAATTCCTGAGACCGGAGTCCGAAGCTGCCGTAGGGAACCGCTCTTTCCTGAATCTCCGTGAAAATCATCCAGAGAATTCCCATCGGAATTATCCATCTAATGCAGATACTCCACCAGAGCCCTACAGTGAAGCTTGAATTTTCGTTTATATATCTCCTCTGCTCCTCCGCTCCGGTGCCCCATCCGATA
>JBDLJP010000246.1:0-3510 GCA_039714295.1 Candidatus Fermentibacterota bacterium | reverse complement strand
GCCCAGACAGCTCGGAGCAGTCAAGGGTCAGGATGCATGCAAAGCTATCGTAATGGCTCTTATATCCCTTGGTTTGATCCTAAGTATTGTATACCTGATCACCGGGAATGAAAGCTTCATGTTTCTGCGGGAGATGCTGGTCTCCGGAGGAGCCGGCTGATTTGCCTGATCTGCTGGTTCCCCTTTTCGATCTCCCGGTTCTGCAGGAACAGGATAGCCTGTGGGTGGGTAAACCGCTCCCTCACCAGTCACCCTCCGTACTATCCTTCATCCAGGACAATTTCAGCAGCGGCTGGAAGGCGGAAGCCGGAACCGCCTTTGGGTCCGTACCTCCCACAATAATCGTTGCTGTGGATAAGGCGTCAGGCAGTCTCGCCGGTTTCTGCTGCTGGGACTGCACCGCAAAGGGGTATCTCGGTCCTGTAGGCATACATGGCGGCTTTCGCGGAAAAGGTGTTGGAAAGGCAGTTGTGCTGACGGCACTTCACAGTATGAGGGAGGCTGGCTACGGTTACGCTGTCATAGGTGATGCCGGCCCTGTTGAATTCTTTCAGAGGATCTGCGATGCCAGGATTATTGAAGGCAGCACTCCCGGAATTTACGGCAATCCCCTGTCTTAAGTTATTTTATTAGTAGATATTATCGTGGTAAATAACCCATAAGTTGAAGAAGTTTGGTACGTCCCCCTACCAGGACCAGATGATTTCGAGGAACGATGAGAATTCCGAAGAGGATTCTCCCGATATATGACCTTCGTTCCTTATCCATCTGTTGCCGGCTTCACCATGCACTTCAAGAAAATCCAGAGGATACCATCCCAGGTGCAGTTCTGCTCCTGTAATGTACTCAATTGTCCCTGAAGGGAAGGTGCCTCCGGTGGATGCCGAATCAGGCCAGCCTTCCTGAACTGTTCCCTCTCCATGCCTTGTGTGGTCAAGAGTGAGCTCGCCAAGAAGCGGCCAGGCGGCTGATGTTCCCAGGGAGAGTGTTACCCTGTCTGCGTCAGGCCCCAGACCCGAGCCGATTATCTCGCCATGATGAAGGTAGAAGTTGCACTGTCTCCGCTGACCGTAAACATACCTGTCGATTCTGGTGTATTCTATCACGGTTCCCAGTTCAAGCGGTCTTGAATAGGCGGACAATCCCGTCGTCCAGCCCAGCTTATCGGGTCTGTCGCCGGTGTTCTCGTACTGGATATCGTCGATAAGGAGTTCAGCGTAGGTTTCAATGCCTCTGAAGGGTTTCCATGATACATCGAAGCTGAAAAACGCATTGTCATCCACCCGCTCGTTCCACTGCACCGGGTACCAGGGAATGAGAGGGTTCATATACGCGAAATCCAGCCCTTCCGCCTTGTATAGAATGGATTCGGAGATGCCGATGCGCAGGTTATCCCGAGGGGAGATATCCAGCCTGTGGGCGGTAAGATAAGTGCCCGAGTCGCTATTTATCGTGGATGTTAATCCGGTGAAATGCAGGGTGTTCCAGAGGTTGAACTGGACATTCAGCATATCAAGAGGCGGGCTGTTATCCGATATTAACAGCTGAGTGTACCTGCCCGGACCCCATCTCTGCGGTATTCTTCCGAAACCTAGCGAGACGATATCGTTATTCCAGCCCAGATAGCCCCAGTCAACATAAAGGCGTCTTCCGTGCTCCAGGCCCTGAGGGAAGGGGGAGAAGTAATCGGGGGGGGCATTGTCAGAGCCTGTCCAGATCGATAGCTGCTCATCGAGATATAGCCCGGGAAGGATATCGACGAACATCCTGGCCGTAGCTCCGATTCTGGTCTCGAAAGCATCGGAGAGATTCAGCACCTCTCCTGCGACCGTTCCCGTCAGTGAAAGTGCGGGGCGTTCCCCCGCGGGATCAGTTGGAAATGAGCTTCGACTGAGAATAAACCTCTCGATGTTTCCCATCGAAGCTGTTAAAGAAGTCCCGTCATCTTCTGTTTCCAGCATGTAAAGCCACCAGTTCAGCGGATCCTGAAGGGGCAGACCCGGCTGCTGAAACGCTCCTGTTAACAGCACCCCCGCTAATACAGCTGCCAGCATTTCTATTCCTTCCTGCAAAGCTCCACTACTGTTTCCACATGATCCGTCTGTGGAAACATATCAACAGGCTGCACACCCGCAACAGCCCAGTTACCTTCGCAAATAACTTTAAGATCCCTGGCAAGCGAGAACGGATTGCAGCTTACATAGACGATCTTCTCCGATCTAACTCTTCGCAGAAGGCGCGCGACCCTGATGCCAAGCCCGGCTCTCGGCGGGTCAACGATAACAGTGTCCCATTTCTGTTTCGCCCGTACGGTACCCAGCAGGAAATGCCTTGTTCTGCCGGTTACAAAATCAATCCCATCCGTGCCGAAGTGTTCGGCAGCCTCCTTCCCGGACAGGGAGGAATCGGGGTCAAGCTCGACAGAGGTCACTTTCGCTCCCTCTGAGGCAAGAGGCAGACCGAAGGTTCCGCAGCCTCCGTAAAGGTCAAGGATCTTTCGGCTTCCTCCGCATAAATCTTTTACAATTGAGATGATGATGTCAGCACAATCGGTATTCACCTGGAAGAATGTCCCGGGCCTCACCGGGTAGGTAAAACCGCCTGCTTTTTCATGAAACATTGAACCTTCCGGATAAACATTCCAGCTATCAGTGTTCTTCCATGCGATGATACCTGAATAGATGCTGTCTGCAATATCCCCGGGAGGGGAGGCTGAAAATTCAAGCATGGCTTCCCCGGTTCGTCCGGATGCTCTTACAGACACTCTTTTATTACCATCGAGCTGCTTTTCAAGAAGCGTTCCGAATGCCTTCTGTCCTCTTTCGTTAAGCAGCGGGCAGCCGGCAGTGTTCATGATGTCTCCCCGCAGGCGGTGGAGTCCCGGCAATCCATTGAGGATATCAAAGGAAACACGATTTCTGTAACCGGTTGTTGCAGGAGACGGAATCACATCCTTCATGCCTTGATCAGGATATTCAATACCGGCTCTTGCAAGTGCCTTTGCAACCCAGTTCCGTTTCCAGAAGAGCTGTCTTGAGTAGGTCAGGTTCTGAAGCGAGCAGCCCCCGCACTCACCGAAGCAGCTGCAGAAAGGATCGATTCTGAATGCCGATCTCTCAAGGATCTCCAGCAGCTCCGCTTCTATAATGTTCTTTTTGACCCTGGCTGTTCTGCACCTGACTGTTTCGCCCGGAAGCGCTCCGCGGACGAAAACGGTTTTTCGGCCAGGGGCTGCTGAAATTCCTCCCACCCTGTTGCCAAGGGCATTTATTTCGACAGTGAAGTCATCAATCATCAGAAGGCTCCAGGATCAAAACTCCGCCTTCTCCTGTGCCATTCCCTTCGCCAGGTGGTGAATCGGCGTTCTTCCACTGCCATCCTTATCCTGCCCATGAGCACGGAGAAATAGTGGAGGTTGTGGAGTGTCGCCAGAATAGGCGCAAGCCATTCCTTCGCATTGAAAAGATGTCTTATGTAGGATCTGGAATATGTGCTGCAGGCATAGCACCG
>JBDLJP010000245.1:0-3522 GCA_039714295.1 Candidatus Fermentibacterota bacterium | reverse complement strand
TTAATTCTGGAGGTTCAATGCCCTTTACAATCGAACAGGTAGACACCGCAAGTCAGCTGCGTGAGTTCATTGACCTTCCCTTCAGGCTTTACCGTGATGACCCTTACTGGGTACCTCCTGTAAAGTACTTCCAGAAGGAACTATTCGACAGGAAGAAGCATCCTTTCCATGAACACAGCGATGTAACGGTTTTCCTTGCCAGAAACGGTGAAGGCAAACCCGCAGGTCGTATAGTATCCATTGTTAATCATGTTCATAACGATTATCACACCGAGAAAACCGGATTCTTCGGATTTCTCGAGGGAGAACAGGACGAAGAGCTTTTCAGTCTTCTTCTGTCAGCCGCTGAAGATAAGCTGAGGGCTTCCGGCATGGAAACAGTCAGAGGTCCGATGAATTTCTCGACCAATGAAGAGTGTGGACTGCTGGTCCGGGGATTCGACTCGTGTCCGCTTATCATGATGACCTACAATCCGTCCTGGTATAAAGATATGCTTGAGGTAGCAGGTTACGGGAAGCTTAAGGATCTCTTCGCATACTATCTTGATTCCGACCTTCTGGATTATTCAAAGATTTCCAGGGTTGCGAACCTTGTACTGAAAAGAACCGATGCTGGCATCAGAAATATTTCCGTTAAGCACATTCACAGGGAAGTCCCCGTGATCATGGATATATACAATGAATGCTGGGAGGATAACTGGGGATTCGTTCCAATGACTCAGCGGGAAATGGATATGATGGCGGATGAGCTGAAAATGATAATGGTCCCTAAGCTTGCTCCGCTGGTTGAAGTTAACGGAGAGCCCGTTGCCTTCGCTATTTCACTCCCTGATGCCAACCAGGCTTTCAAGCGGGCGGGAGGGAACCTGATGAAGGCTGTCCTTGCTCTGAAAGCACCCCTCTTCAGAACTCGTATAGATCAGGTCAGAGTGATGCTGCTGGGGGTCAGAAAAGCATTTCGGGGACGCGGTCTCGAAGCTCTTCTGATTGACAGAGTGATCAGTTCCAGCATCGAGATGGGAATGGGAAGAGGAGAACTCTCATGGATACTGGAAGATAATATGCCCATGAGGAAGATACTCGAAAATGATCTTAACGCTGATCCATATCGGATCTACAGAATCTATCAGAAGAACCTTTAATAATCAGAAGGACCGGAATGACTGCTGAAGAACTCAGACATCTGTATTTTGACTTTTTTGTCGAGAGAGGCCACACACTTATTCAGGGAGCCTCGCTTATACCCTCGGAGGACTCCACTGTTCTATACACACCTGCCGGTATGCAGCCTCTGGTACCCTATCTGCTGGGAGAAAAGCACCCCGGGGGAAAAAGGCTTGTTGATGTTCAGAAGTGCATCCGTACCGGTGATATTGAAGAGGTCGGAGACGCTTCACACCTAACTTTCTTCGAGATGCTTGGAAACTGGTCGCTGGGTGATTACGCAAAACGCGAGGCGATCACGTGGAGTTTCGAGTTTCTCACGGGTAGGAGATGGCTCGGTTTCAAACCGGAACAGCTTCATGTAACGGTCTTTGCCGGAGATGAGCAGATTCCTCCGGATGAGGAGGCTGCCGCGCTCTGGGCGGAAGTGGGCATTCCCGGAGATCGGATCTATTTTCTCGGCAGGTCTGACAACTGGTGGGGACCCGCTGGAAATACAGGACCCTGCGGTCCCGATACGGAAATCTTCATCGATACCGGGTTACCGCCATGCTCTCCTTCGTGCAGACCGGGCTGCGGCTGCGGGAAGTTCTTCGAAATATGGAACGATGTGTTCATGGAGTACAGGAAAACAGCTGACGGTCTATTCGTTCCGCTTGAGCAGAAGAACGTCGATACCGGCATGGGTGTGGCCAGGACTGTCGCAATGATGAACGGTCGCTCCACTATTTACGATAGTCCGCAATTCCAGCCTCTGTTCGGATTCCTGAAAAAATTGTCGGGACTGGGAGCGGAGCCTGATGGCCAGGCACAGAGGTCACTGCGGATAATATCCGATCACATTAGAACAGCCACTCATATTCTTGGGGATGATCAGGGCATTCCACCCTCAAATCTTGACAGAGGGTACGTACTGAGAAGACTTATCCGCCTCGCTGTAAGGCACGGCAGGAAACTTGGCATAGCTGAACCCTTCACACACAGGCTTGCGGAACTTGTCATTGATGTCGAGTCACCGGCTCACGAGGAGCTGGCGAGAAATCGCGGGTTCATCATTGATGAGCTTTCGATGGAGGAATCAAGGTTCGAGAAAACACTTCAATCCGGTCTCCGCGAATTTGAAAAGATTCTTCCCAATCTGATGAAAAATCCCGCGAAAACCATACCGGGAAGGATCGCTTTCAGACTGTACGATACCTACGGATTCCCTGTTGAATTCACAACCGAGCTCGCTTCTGAGCATGGCATGACTGTGGATATGGAAGGCTACGGTAAAGCCTTCGACAAGCATAGAGAGCTGTCAAAACAGGGGGGGGATCAGAAATTCAAGGGCGGTCTTGCCGACAACAGTGAAATGGTAACCCGGCTTCACACAGCAACCCACCTTCTTCATCAGGTTCTGAAGGATGTGCTTGGCGATGGGGTAGAGCAGAAGGGAAGCAACATCACCGATAAGAGGCTCCGATTCGATTTCAGCTATCACGAGAAAATGACGGCTGAAGATATCGCTCTGGTGGAGGAAAGAGTTAACGAAATCATCAACGCCGACCTGCCTGTCAGTTCTGAGGAGACCAGCTTGGAAGACGCTCTTAAAGAGGGCGCTATCGGACTGTTCCGGAATAAGTACGGTGACAAAGTGAAAGTCTACCGGATCGGGGATTTTTCCCTCGAGATCTGCGGAGGACCTCACGTTGCCAGGACAGGAGAACTCGGTAAATTCCGGATAGTGAAAGAGATGAGTTCCTCAAGAGGTGTCAGAAGAATAAGGGCGGTACTTGAATGAGAGCATTCGTAATTATTCTATTTCCAGTACTGCTCTTTCCGGTGATCCTTGAAGCTTCTGAGCTGCCGGATTATTCCGGAACCTGGGAAACAACCTACGGTACACTGTTTCTGGAGCAGGAGAATGCCGTTGTAAGCGGGTACTACACACTCGACGGGTATTCAACAGTAGAGGGTACTGTCGCCCCGAATGGAAAGCTCGTCTTCACATACAGCGAACCCACTGCTTCGGGTGAGGGCTGGTTCGAACTGTCTGACGATTCGGGCAGCATCAGCGGTATGTGGCGTCCGGATGGAGGGGGGCAGTGGTTCGAATGGGAAGGATACAGGGCAGGCGCTGGTGTTGCGTCATCCAACTGGCTTGTGATCCTCGAATCCGAATGGCAGTCCTCTCTTTCCGAGCAGGAGTACTCCTTCGGTGAGATGCTGGAAGCCTGGTTCGCAAGAGTGCCGGGAGTGACTGTCAGACACAGGTTCATACATGATGTGGATGATCTTGCAGCCTTCTGTCTGGAATCATCAGGTCTTCCGGGAGAGTTATACCTGGTAATCGCTTCCCACGGAACATCTTCGGGT
>JBDLJP010000244.1:0-3540 GCA_039714295.1 Candidatus Fermentibacterota bacterium | reverse complement strand
ATGCCGGACTGAGTGGAAGAAAGCATACTGAAAGACTGCTCGAAGCCGGATTCAGAGACCTCTCTCCGGAAGCTCTTTTCATAAGTCATGAACATTCGGATCATATAAAAGGCGCAGGTGTACTGGCTCGAAAATGGAATATTCCAATTTACGGTTCCAGCGGCACTTTAAACGCCTCCAGAAAAAGACTGGGAAAACTCCCGGGCACCGAGATCCTTGAAAACGGAGCAGCCGTGGATTTTCATTCCTTTACAGTGAGCGCTTTCAGCGTTGCTCATGATGCATCCGACCCTTCAGGGTACGTGATCGAATGGGATTCCGGGAAACTGGGTATTGCGACTGACCTTGGCAAATCCAGCCCTCTGGTTGAAGCGAACCTGATAGGCTGCACTGCTCTGGTTCTGGAGTTCAACCATGACGAGGAGATGCTGTGGAACGGCAGCTACCCCTGGCACCTGAAACAGAGGATAGCTTCGACAACCGGACATCTGTCGAATGCTATGGCATCGAATCTTCTGGAGACCGTTTACCAGGGAGATATGAAGGTCTGCGTTCTTGCTCACCTCAGTCAGGAGAACAATATTCCGCATCTTGCAGAGAACGCATCACGGGAAGTAATTGGAGGAACAGTAAAGATCCATACCGGCATGCAGGATATACCTTTGCCTGCCCTGGATCTGTGAGGAGGTAATTAGAATTGAAATGGGTCATGATACTGGCGTGTTCGGCCGCAGCGGCCTGCACAGCCATTGATATCGATCTTGCAGCGGAAACCGGTCTCTTATATCCAACCGGGCAGTGGGGAAAAAGTCTGAATACGGGAGTTGATGCCGGACTGTTTGCTTCCTGGATTGTTACTCCATCCTTCAAGGCTGGACTGGGACTTTCACTGAGCGTCTTCGGAAGCAGCGATCAGGGGGCAGCAAGCCTGACCTTTCTGAAACCTCAATTGAAAGCGGGATACTACCTGAGACCCTGGGGCAGAGTGTTCAATCCGGGTGTAGTGTGCGCCTTCGGATTGTCCAGAAGTTCACTGAGCAACAGCGGAGGTACGGATCCCGCAACCTGGGATCCGTTCTGGATGATCGGACTCAGATGGAATTTTGCTCTCGGAGGCGGCTTCAGAGGAGAAATCGGCGGAGATTACTCCAGCATAATCGCTGAAACTGAGAGTGGAGATGTATTTACCCTCCGGTTTGGTATTGCAAGGGAGGTAGCATTATGAGACGGCTCGCAGTACCGGTCGTATCAGTCCTGATACTTTTAGCGGTCACAGGATGCGGCAGAAATCCTCTATTCTTCAGAATGGGAGCGGATTACTATCCGATAAATACCATAGGCAGCCAGTGGGAGTATTCCATCGAAGGTGGAGGAACACTGATCGTATCGGTGATTGATCAGACCGAAAGAGGAGAAAGAGCCTGTTACAGAGTACTTTCCGGGGCGGACTATACTTACTGGATAGCAAGTGACGACTGCCTCGAATTCTATGAGGATCACAGAGTCATGTTCAACGGGTACGAAGTTCCGCTCTACCAGGCCTGGGTTACATGGCTGGACTGGCCGCTTACAGCAGGATATTCGCGCACCGATTCAGCATCTACCTTTGCCGTTAGCCAGGGTGTTACAATAAGCCATGACTGGATCAGGACTTCAATCGTTCTCGGGATTGAAACCAGTCCTGACGGCGTATGGGAGCAGTGTTACCATCTGAGACAGAACGAATCAACGATTAACTGGATAAGAGCTGCGGGATTCGAACCCGAAACTACTATCGTTCAGAGAGACATCTGGCTTGCCCCCGATGTGGGGTTAGTCGCAAGGGTAACCGCTGACAGCAGCCTGACCCTGGTAGAGTATCAGCAGGGTAACTGAGCTTGACTTCAGGTCTGATATTCGCGCTGTTCTTTATCTTCGCGTACGTGTACATAGCTACCGCTCATAAAAAGCGGGGCCTGGCGATCTGGATCACCGCGGGGCTGGCGATCGTTTTCACCCTGATCTTCGGCTGTTTCGCAGGGTGGAGCGAGCTGGCTTCGATTGCCGGCGGTATTAATTTCAGTGTTCTTCTGATATTCTCCGGCATTCTTCTTATTGCCGAGGTTCTTATCGAAACGGGAGTGCCCGGATATCTTGCCGGTCACATAGTAAGCCGTTCAAAGAATTACGGTCATGCCGCCCTGTATCTATGTATACTCTCAAGTGTGATATCGATATTTGTGGAGAATGTAGCCACAGTGATGATCGTAGCGCCGATAGCTCTGGAGGTGGCCAGAAAACTGAAGGCTAATCCAGTAGCCCTGCTGGTGGGAATTGCGATCGCAAGCAATCTGCAGGGAACAGCCACACTGGTGGGTGATCCACCGAGCATGATACTGGCTGCCGCTGAGAATATGGATTTCAACGATTTCTTTTTCATGAACGGGAGACCGGGAATATTCTTTGCAGTTCAGCTGGGGGCGATTGCATCATTCTTCGTTCTGAGAAAGTTTCTGAAAAAGGACTCAAGACCGCTGCCGGAAGTTACGATCCCGGAAGTGAGCAGCTGGTTTCCCGCCTGGATACTTACAGGAGTGATCCTCGGTCTTGCGACACTGAGTTTTTTCTTCCCCGGAGTTGGTATTGAGGCAGGTCTCCTCTGCATTGCCGGGGGAGGGACAGCCGTACTCTGGCATGCGTATTTCAGAAGGAAAAGTAACGGGAAAAGAGGCAGAGGAGAGCATGGAAACCGCAGAGCAAGGGAGATACTGAGGGGATTCGACTGGGATACGCTGTTTCTGCTTGCCGGGATCTTCTTCATGGTGGGCGCTCTCGAGGAAATGGGAGTCATGTATAAGATCGGTGTTTTCCTGGCCGGTGTATCCGGGAACAGCCCATTTCTCGCATTTCTGATAGTTGTTGTAAGCGCCATTATACTCAGCGCTTTCATTGACAATGTTCCTTACGTGACGGCAATGATACCGGTAACCCATGCAATTGCTCAGACTCTCGGAGAAGCGGGTCAGAGTCACTACTATCTTACTTTCGGTCTGCTCATAGGAGCCTGCCTCGGCGGAAACATATCCCCTGTCGGTGCAGCTGCGAATATCGTATCCGTATCCACTTTGAGAAAGAACGGTTACAAAGTATCGTTTATGGAGTTCGTCAAGATAGGGCTGCCGTTCACAATAGCGGCTACCGCAGTTGGTGCTGCTTTCATATGGTTTGTCTGGGGACCGTAAATATATGATGAATTTCAACTGGAACACCGCGATGCCTGCAACAATTGTCCGTACCTGTTCTCTTAAAACGGAGCAGAGCCCGTGGATGAATGAATTTTCAGATGAGTGGGAACATCCGTTCCTTATAATTGATTCGGAAGTGCGAAGGCTCTGGGACAATCTGCTGCAGCCTTCAATAATGTCAGCTTCTGGGCTCTACATCATGGAGGCGGGAGAGGTGTTGAAGAATACATTCACACTCTCCCAGATATGGGACAGCATGTCAGCCGCAGGGATTCACAGAGACACGCCGGTAGCAGTGATAGGGGGCGGCCTTGTA
>JBDLJP010000243.1:0-3564 GCA_039714295.1 Candidatus Fermentibacterota bacterium | reverse complement strand
TTCTCCGGTATGAAGCCTCAAGGGAGCTTGATTCAAGATCACTGGCCAGAGAAGTCTCTTCACTGAGAACATTCGGTGACTGGCTTCTTGAAACAGAAAGACTCTCTTCGGGTAATCCTGCTAAACTGATAGCCATGCCTAAAACATCTCTCAGCCTTCCCGGATTTCTCAGTGTATCAGAGGTTCGACAGGTTATCGACAGCTACGATGAATCCACCGTTCTGGGCAGGAGGAACCGGGCTGTAGTGGAATTACTTTACGGAGCGGGTCTGCGAGCCTCGGAGACCGCAGCGGCTACTCTTGAAGGGCTTAATCTGAAGTCAGGAGAGATAAAGGTTATGGGTAAAGGTAAGAGAGAACGGATAGTCCCTCTACCCGAGCTGACCTGCAGATCGTTGAAGTCATGGATCACCAGCAGAAGCGAATTTACAGCCGAATCTTCCGCTGATCCGGAAACTGTTTTCATAAGTGTGAGAGGAAGAAAGCTTGACCCCAGAGATATCCGGCGTATTGTTGCATCTGGAGTGAAGAAAGCTGCGCGTGCAGCAGGAGCAACGCCGCATACTTTCCGGCACAGCTTCGCAACTCATCTCCTGGATAATGGAGCTGATCTGAGAGCTGTTCAGGATATGCTCGGGCACGCAAGTCTTTCGACAACTCAGGTATACACACACCTGACAATGGAGAGGTTAAGGGAAGCGTACAGAAAAGCACATCCCAGGGGGGAAGAGTGACATACAGCAATTTTGATACGAAAAGAATAAGGATCGATAGAGCCATTTCCCTGTTAGTAGGGCTTATAGCACTTTTAACGTATTTACTGACACTGGCTCCAAGTGTGAGTTTCTGGGATAGCGGGGAATACCTGACCTGTTCCTGGACAGCGGGGGTTCCGCATCCGCCCGGTGTCCCCCTGTTCGTTCTGCTCGGAAGATTCAGCACTATTCTTTTTTCTTTCATTCCGGCGGTTGCGGTTCGGGTCAATCTTCTCTGTGCTCTTGCCGGAGCCTCCACACTGGCAATTCTGACCCGTCTCGTTCAGCGCTGGGGCAACAGAATGGGCTTCACACCTTCCTGGTACAGACCAATGTCAGTTCTTTCAGGACTTATTGCTGCTTTCAGCTACTCTATATGGCGCAACAGCAATGCCACCGAGACATACGCAACTGCACTTCTCCTGACATTTGTCATAATGTGGGCGTTCGACTGCTGGATAGAGAAATACGCCGAGAAAAAACATGTAAAAGGAAAAAAAGATCACGGCGGATGGGGAGAAGCAAGATACCTTCTTCTAATATCTTACCTTCTTATACTTGCGATTGGAAATCATGGAAGCGTACCTTTCGTCACGGGTCCCCCGATACTCGTCATGTTTCTTATCTATGCCTTCAGGAAAAAGACTGATATCTGGAAAAGGGCATGGTTCACCCTGACTTTGCTCGGACTGGTCTTTCTGGCTTTCAGCATTCACCTCTATATGCCACTCAGGGCTATTCAGAACCCCGAGATAAACGAAAGGGATACCGCTCACTGGTCGGATTTTGAGAAAGCCTTCACGCGTGAACAGTACGGTCATACATCCATACTGGACAGGAAGGGGCCATTCCTCGATCAGATGAAGCTATACATGAAATATCTGTCATGGCAGTCCGGAAGGGTCAATGACGGATGGGATCGCTATCTTGGTGATGCAGCCGGTTCAGCCGCTTCAATGGTAATGAAGATACTGCTTATATTCGGAGCCATTTACGGGCTTGTCGTACTGGGTATTAAGAGGCCCAAACTGCTTCTGTATCTGGGACTTCTTTTCCTTATGTCCTCAGTTCTCTTCATATTCTTCATACTGAACTTCAAGACAGGGCTTGAGGCGACAGCTCTCGGAGAAGTGAGAGAGAGGGATTACTTCTTCGGAGCATCTTTCGCGCTCTTCGCGATATTCTCGGGAATAGGACTGGTTTCGGTGTTCAAAGACTTCCTTTCGGAGAGATCAAGGCTTGTGTGGGTTACATTGCTGGTGCCTTTTGTATCCTTCGGAGTTAATTTTTACAGATGCGACAGATCCGAATCCTTTTTTGCACACGACTACGGCATAAACCTTCTCGAAAGCTGTCCACCTGATGCAATTCTCATTACAAACGGCGATAACGATACATTCCCGCTCTGGTTTGCCCAGGGAGTCCTGGGAATACGAAGGGATGTTATTGTAAGCAACCTGAGTCTGATGAATACTAACTGGTACGTACAGCAGCTGGTTGAGAAGGACCCTCTTCTTCTTGATTTCGATGATCTGGATATCATCGATTCTATGCATCCGGTATATATCTGGGGCCCGCACTACTTCCATGTGAACAGAAATGGCGGCGCTGAAGCATCAGAAATCGACGGGGAAATACTTCGTGCCACGTTCGACCAGGTATGGCCGTGGGCGATAATTGAAGAGGAAATGGCAATAGCGCTTCACACAGAAGCCCTTTCCAACCAGGGTGCTCTGACTATGCAGGATCTGGTCCTTCTTAATATGATAAAGAACAAACCGGTTCACGGGCGGGAGATCTATTTTGCAGGTACTGTCGCACCTGAAAGCCGCCAGTTCCTCGAGCATTACCAGGAAATGGAGGGAATAGCATTCAGGATTACGGATTATCCTGTGGTAGATGCTGTTAACACTGCAAGAGGCTGGGAACTCATGGAAAGCTACAGATTCACGGGTGTTACCGATCCTTCAATATACAAATGCGATCAGGCAGTGCAGCTCCTTAAGAATTACGTTTCAGCATACCACCGGCTTGCTCACCGGTATCTGGCAATGGGAGAACCGGACAGTGTTCAGCTTGTGCTTGACCGAGCAGAAGACCTCTTCTCCACACTGCCGGAGGACTGGGCTGAAGTAATGCCCTCTCGGGCTATGATAGTAGCAAAACTTATAGATGGTCTCTACGGACCGCAGGCTGCCTCTGATACTCTACTGGCTCTGGCTGAGCAATCGCTTGACGCTGCGCGCGAAATGGATAATCCGGAACTTATGCAGCTTTCTCTCCAGATTGCGGGCATGGCCACAAATTCTGATGATACTTTCGGATACAGGCGAAAGATGGAATACAAAAACCTCTTCGATCTCATTGATAACGGTTCCATACCGTATGCCTGGATGAGAATAGAGGTATCTCTGATGTTCTCCGATTTTATAGGAGCCTGGAACATACTGGACAGCATTGAAATAAACGAAGCACCGTATTCTCTGGAACTCGCTGATGTTTCACGCACTTCTCTCGAGAACATTCTGGAGAATTCCAGAGTAGGAGGCAGAGTCAATATTTTCGACACTGGTCTGTTCCTATTCTTTGAGTCCATAGAACAGAATTTATCATCCGATCTTGAAATTAACGATAACGCGAATGCGGGAACTATCATTGACGGTATGATACAACTTGCTTCCCGGGGGCATATCATGTCATCAATCTCCGCCGGTCTTGTACTGTCCGAGTACATTGACGACCCGGATGAAGCCGGGATAGTGGCGGAATTCGCATACAGAATGCTGGAGGATGATCCGGAAATTACCAG
>JBDLJP010000242.1:0-3567 GCA_039714295.1 Candidatus Fermentibacterota bacterium | reverse complement strand
TCTTCTGATCTTAAGGATATCACGCACCAGAAGGGCTATCTCAAGCGCTCTGTCCTTTTCAAAAGTACCAGAATAACCCATGGCTCCAGGATCCCGGCCGCCGTGTCCGGGATCGATCACTATGCAGTCGAAATTATCGAGCCACGGAGATTCCTGTCCCATTTCTAGAGCTGCAATGACCGAAGAATCCGAATAGATCTGATCGGAATCAGTATATGCAGGCTCCCTCGGCGGACCGTTCCAGGAAAGCTCAGGAAAAAGCAGCGGTTCGGCTGCCCTGAAGAATATCAGCATGAGCCGTCCGTCTTCCCGCAGCGAGTATTCAAAAGAATCGATCGCATCTGTCAGTTCAACAGTAAAGCCGCAGGAATCGGCATCAGTCTCCCAGCCGTACACCCAGAACGGCAGAAAGGTTTCAGGCATAATAATCCTGCCGCCCGGTCTTACATTCACCATGTATCCTGAAATCGAAATACTGTCGGTTAAAACTTCTTCAGAGGTAAGTTCCATCAGCAGTCCATCGTATCTTGGAATTATACGGGTGTTTACGGTTCCACCCAGCAGAGCTGTCATACATAATACAATCTGAAAACTAATCATTGCTTCTTAAAGCCCTCTTCATCTGTGCTCTTACATTCCTTTCACCGTCACGATCAGCAATTGCCCTGCGCTTATCGTACTGTTTCTTACCCCTGCAGATCCCCAGTTCAAGTTTTGCCCTTCCCGAAGTGAGATGAATGTCCAGTGGAATGAGCGTATAACCCTTCTCACGGATCATTCTGGCCATCTTTTTCAGCTGTCTTCTGTGTGCCAGGAGTTTTCTGTCTCGGTAAGGTTCATGATTATCTCTTGCCTGCTCATATTCAGCGATATGCATCTGATGTACCCAGAGTTCTCCATATTCGTCTAATGATGCGTAAGCCCCGACAAGGCTGACCTTTCCATCCCTTATTGATTTGATCTCGGAACCCTTCAGCACAAGCCCCACCTCCATAGAATCGAGTATCTCATACTCGTAGCGGGCTTTCCGGTTCCGTGCGATTACTTTTTTATCGTCTTTCATATGTTCACCTTTCCCAGCCTGGAAATATACAGCAAAACACTGAGTTCGGTAAGATGAATATTGACTTTAAGTGAAATCTTCCCTAGTATCGCGGGCACAGAGCCGAAGTGGCGGAATAGGCAGACGCGCTAGGTTCAGGACCTAGTGAGGAATTTCCTCGTGGGGGTTCAAGTCCCCCCTTCGGTACCAAAGGGACGGAGGTAATTATTTTCTTTATTACCTCCGTCCTTTTTTTCTATTACATGATTCTTTATAAGTAAGATTTTGCAGGTATTCTATGTACAGAAGAATCCTGCCTTTACTGATCATCGTTTCCATTTCCACCACCAGTGTGTCTGTGGAGATTTTACAGAAACACAGCGCTTTGTGGTGGTCGATTAGACCGGGTGCGTGACTATACCCGTATTAATCCCAATTGTACGGTTTGTTGAGAATATCCCTTTCCGAAACAACAGGATTCTCTATCCCCCATTTTATGGATATTATCGGATCGTTCCAGGCTATGCCGTGCTCATCCGTATTATCGAAATAGTTACTTACTACATAAACGAGTACTATGTCCGTCACTGCCGCGAATCCATGAGCTACACCGGGTGGAATAAGCAGCCCTGCCGGTTTTTCCGTGTTAAGCACGAGGGACAGCGACTTTCCGTATGTGGATGAATCTTTCCGCAGGTCCGCAAGGCCTGCCGTCATTCTGCCGCTCAGCGGTATCCAGAAATCCCACTGACGCTCATGATAATGGAGCCCTCTTATAACACCTGCATCTGATCTGGAACAGTTTACCTGTACTCTGTCACCGAAAACCTCCGGGATCCATTCCTTTCTGAACAGCTCCAGGAAACTCCCCCTTTTATCAGGATACTCCGTCAGTCCGTAAAGCCGGACACCTTCTATTCCGGTTTTTTCTATCTTCAAGGAACTTCTCCTTCCACTTGCATTCAAGTTACCGAAGATACTAGATTGACGTGTAATAAAAAACTTCTCCGAAAGGATGAAAATGTGAATAACAGGGAACGCATTAAAATTCTGCTTGAACGCCTGCCTCTTCTCTACCCGGATGCCAGGTGCGTTCTTGAATACTACTCCGATCCCGAAAAACTCCTGATAGCTACCATTCTATCAGCTAGAACGACGGACAACGCTGTTAATCAGGTAACTCCCCGACTCTGGAGCGAAGTTCGTGACATCAGTGGACTTGCTTTGGCTGATCGGGGATTGATAGAAAACACAGTTCATTCGCTGGGATTTTTCCGGTCCAAAGCGAAGTCAATCCAGAATGCAGCTATATGGCTTATCGAGAATGACGGTCTGCCCGATACCATCGACGAACTAGTCCGGATCCCTGGTGTGGGACGAAAGACAGCGAACGTCATAATCGGGGAAATATTCAACAAGCCTGCCATCATCGTGGATACCCACGTGGGAAGGCTGTCAGGCAGACTTGACCTTACCCGCGCAAAAAAACCTGAGAAAATCGAGGCCAACCTGAGGGTACTGCTGCCTGAAGAGCACCAGACCGCTTTCAGCCACCAGCTCGGATTCCATGGCAGAGCGGTATGCACTTCTCGAAACCCTTCCTGCGGGATATGTGACTTCAGCGGTATCTGTCCAAAAAAGGGATGCTGAATAACCTGCTTATTCAGCGGATTCGGAAATCTACAGGGGAAGTATCGTGGATAGTTTCAGTAAAAGGGTATCTATTTTGTATGGTTTCGAGATGAGCGAAATACCGTCCTTCTTCAAGTACTCCAGATCACTGCTGGACAGCGGATAAGCACTCCCTGCGAGTATCGGGAGCAAGGGTTTAGATTCATGCGCAGCTCTGATAAGGTCGATGCCCGATCCATCATTCAGAACGACATCGATTATAATGCAACCGATATCGTTGATGCTCTTACTGATAATGTCTTTTGCATTCATAAATGAGGTTGATGCCACAACACTATACCCGTATCCTTCAAGATTGGCTACAAGCAGTTCTTTTATGTCCTGTGTATCCTCGACTATAAGCACTCTACTGCCTGTTTTGTATTTGCTGACAGGTTTATTCGTAAAAACATCAAGTAGTGTACTTCCAGGTACTTCCGTATACCCGTTTTCGGGATTCACCAGGGATAATAGTTGTTCTGTCAGAGGGATACTATCCCGTAATGAGTCTATTGTCAGGTGAAGCTGTTTCTCTGTTCTCTCCGAAAGAGTCTTGTCAACGATGGCCTGTTCAACCTGTCCGGTCGCGAAGGTAAGAGAATCTTTCAGATCATTGGCTATACTGCAGACACGATCAATAAGCATCTGGAGTTCCTCTTCACTGTCAGTCCCTTCCTCCTGCTGCTTTCCTGTCTCAAGAGGGATCTCCTGCTGGATTCCATCCTCTTTATGTTCGTCTTCGCTGAGCCTTAATACCTCTTCAAGCTCATCTTTCTCTTTTTCAAGCTCTATATTCCTGAGCAGACATGTTGTCATCTCTTTCCTGGTTCTCTCCGTGTGATTGATCACTCTTA
>JBDLJP010000241.1:0-3578 GCA_039714295.1 Candidatus Fermentibacterota bacterium | reverse complement strand
GCTAGCCTGACTGGGAGGCTCGATGCAAAGTCGTGGCACGCCCGACAGGACTTGAACCTGTGACCTGCGGATTAGAAGTCCGCTGCTCTGTCCAACTGAGCTACGGGCGCACCGTCTATGCTTGTCGTATCCTAAGAGAAGGAAGGGCGTCCCGGCAACATGGCCGGGACGCCGCTTTCTGGTACGCCCCCCGGGAATCGAACCCGGAACCTACGGATTAAGAGTCCGTTGCTCTGCCAATTGAGCTAGGGACGCATGGTGGGGTGGGAGACCGGACTTGAACCGGCGACCACCTGATCCACAATCAGGGGCTCTACCAACTGAACTACTCCCACCATCGAAGCCCGCTGATTCTATTGATAACGGTGTACCTCGTCAAGGATATTTACTATGATTCTGGATACTTGTACAGTCTGACAGAATAGAATTCTGTACTTATACAACGATGTTTGGAGTACATGGATGAAGTGCCCCAGATGCTCAAACGTGGACGATAGAGTAATAGATTCACGTTCTGTAAGGGATGGAGAGGCCACCCGGCGAAGGCGGGAGTGCTCTGAATGCGGGTATAGATTCACAACTTACGAGTATGTAGAGAAGTCCTTTCCGGTTGTCGTGAAGAACGATGGCAGGAGGGAGCCCTTCGATCGGAAGAAGCTTGAGAAGGGTATAGACAGAGCGTGCGAAAAAAGACCTGTTTCCGCTGAAGATATGCGGGATCTGATCGACCGGATAATCGCAAAGATCACCGAAGAGTATGCAGATGAGGTTTCTGTGAAATTCATAGGTGAATGTGCAATGGAATTACTCCACGAGGTCGATCAGATAGCTTATGTCAGATTTGCCAGTGTGTACAGGAAATTTAAGGATGTTTCGCAGTTCAAGGAAGAACTTGATAAAATACTGAAATAGTCGCTGAGAGCATATCTCTACATGGTGAAAGCATGAAATCGGGGAGGCGTATGATCAAAGCCAGATCATTTAAGGGGGGTATTCATCCTCCGGGTAACAAAGACCTGTCTTCGAAGCAGCCGATCAAAAGATTGCCTGCTCCCGAAACGGTATGGGTTCCATTGTGTCAGCATATGGGAGTTCCTTCTAAACCTTCAGTCTCAAAAGGAGATAAAGTAAAGAAGGGACAGGAGATCGGTACTCAGAACGGATTTATTAGTTTACCTACACATTCACCTGTGAACGGCACTGTAAAATCTATTGAGAATTTTCCGATGCCTCACAGAAGAACAGGTCCCTGTGTTGTTATTGAGACAGAATCTGAGGATGGCGGCCAGGTTTTTGAGAAGTGGGATGATTACAGCAGTCATTCCCCGGCTGAGATAACAGAACGAGTGAAGCTGGCAGGTATCTGCGGTATGGGGGGAGCCAGCTTTCCAACCTATGTGAAGCTTTCACCGCCGCCGGATAAGAATATCGATACTCTCATAATAAACGGTATAGAATGTGAGCCCTATCTTACGGCAGACCACAGGCTGATGCTTGAGAACCCCGATGATATAATTCTCGGAATGGAAATTCTGGCTTACACTCTTGGTGTTGATAAATGCCTTCTAGGTATTGAGATCAACAAGCCGGACGCGATAGAGCTTATGGATGAAAAGGGTATCTCGGTTCTTCCGCTTAAGGTAAGTTACCCGCAGGGTGCAGAGAAACAGCTTATAGATGCTGCTACCGGCCGGGAGGTTCCCGCAGGAGGGCTTCCGCTCGATGTCGGGGTTGTGGTTCAGAACGTGGGTACTGCTGCAGCTGTTGCCAGAGCTGTAAGGGATGGTGAGCCTTCACTTCGAAGGATGATTACCGTAACCGGGAGAGGTGTTGTTTCACCCGCTAATTACGATGCGTGCGTCGGAACACTATTCTCTGACCTTATCGGAAAATCCGGTGGTTACACCGAAGATGTAAAGAGACTGATAAGCGGAGGCCCCATGATGGGTATGTCGCTTTATACCGATGGTGTCCCTGTAACAAAGGGGACCAGCGGTCTGCTGGCGCTTACCGATGATGAAGTGAGGGATGTTATTGAAGGTCCCTGCATACGCTGCGGCAAATGTGTGGATGTATGTCCGCTCAGGCTTACACCCAATCTTATTGCTCTTGCGGCTGAAAATGAGAAATGGAAACTTGCAGAGGAATTCGGCGCGCTGAACTGTATGGCGTGCGGAACCTGCAGTTATGTCTGCCCCGCAGGGAGATATCTTGTTCATTACATAAAGAAGGCTCAGGATGCTATCAGAGCCAATAAGGGAAAGGAGGCATAAATGGCACAGAACAGACGATTTGAACTTGCGATGTCGCCTCATATAGGCGCTAGTCAGTCAACACGGAAGATAATGTTCGATGTGGTTATTGCGCTTCTTCCTGCGCTGGCGGCAGCAACCTGGTTTTTCGGCCCCAGAGCGCTGCTGATCGTATTCCTCAGCGCAGCGACTGCAGTAATTGCCGAATTTTTATGTCTGAAGTTTATGAAAAGGCAGGTGAGCTTCGCTCTGGACGGAAGCGCAATTGTAACGGGAATGCTCCTTGCATACAATCTTCCATCGGGAGTTCCATTGTGGCTTCCTGTTCTGGGAACCGCATTTGCCATCGTTGTTGGTAAACAGGCTTTTGGAGGACTTGGGCATAATATCGTAAACCCCGCCCTGCTTGGAAGGGCTTTCCTTATGGCCAGTTTTCCCATTCTCATGACAGCAGGATGGGCTGCGCCCGAAGCCTGGAACAGCAGCGAGGACATTTCCTGGGGTACAAGCGGCATCGCTCTGGAAGAAATGAGCACGATCCCGATGGCTGACGCTATCTCAGGAGCTACTCCGCTGAATATTCTGAAACAGACCTTCGATCTGGAAGCCAGCGCGGTAAATGCCCGTGATGCGGGGAATGTTTCTGAGGCCATAAGCCTTGAAGAAAGAGCTGACGACATTCGAAGCGCCCTCTCCTGCAAAACCACCTACATTAACCTGCTTGTCGGGAGACGTGGTGGCTGCCTTGGAGAAACTTCTGTAATTCTTCTTCTGGTTGGAGCTGTCTACCTTGTTATGAGGGGAGTGCTTGAACTGAGGCTTCCTATCAGTTACCTCGGAACGGTTGCTCTGCTTGCCTGGGTTTTCGGTGGAAGCGGTTGGTTCAACGGAGATCCTCTCTTCCATGTTCTTGCCGGAGGAGTTATCCTCGGCGGAATTTTCATGGTTTCCGATATGGTGACAACCCCGGTGACCGCAAAAGGAAGGATCATTTTCGGCATCGGTGCCGGGCTGCTGACAATGGTGATCAGAAGATGGGGAGGCTATCCTGAGGGATGTTCGTACTCCATACTCCTTATGAACCTGGTTACTCCGCTCATCGATAAACTTACCTTGCCCAAGGTCTTCGGGGAGGTGAAAAAGAATGGCTGAAATGCTTAAAATCGGCCTGGTTCTGATGCTTGTAGCTCTTGTAGCCGCAGTAGCGCTTGGGTTCGTCAACAGTCGGACAGCGCCGATAATCGCGGTTCAGAAAGAGCTTGCAAAACAGAGTGCAATGAACGAAGTTGCTGCAGCTCTCAGTCCGGGAGACAGCCTGGCCTTCGA
>JBDLJP010000240.1:0-3608 GCA_039714295.1 Candidatus Fermentibacterota bacterium | reverse complement strand
AATGCCCGAACTGCAGGGAGTTCTTCAGACAGACCACACACATTCAGGCAACCATGAGGGATTTTATGCAGTACAAGGCTCCCTCTGAACTGCAGACCGCGGTTTCAGGCATACTGGCGAATGCATGATTCCCAATTCAACAGCTAACAGGCTGCTGCCATCGGTAATAGCGTTTCTGCTTCTTGCATCAGTCCTTCTGCTTTTCAGAAACACTTCTACTACATTCACCAGTCCGGAAGAGATAGCCATTCATGCTTCGGAGCTTTCCAAAACCGATTCTGTCTGGTCCGGAAGCTGGTGGATCCGGGGCGGAATCGAACCTCCTCCTCCAGGCTGCGTAGCCTTCGGGATGCATGATCTATACCCTTTTAAACTTATCACAGCGAGAGATGTTCAAACCGGTGATGTTCTCGTAAGGATTATCTCACCGCTGAGTATTCCCTCGGGTTCAATTGAGAGAAATCCTCAGAACCTCCGTTTCACCTCTCAAGTGCGGGATTCAGAGGCGTTAGTTCTTGTGTGTCAGCAGAATTCCGAATCCTGGCCTGCCGGTCTGTTCTCGATTATTACCAATGACTGATTCCGGAGCAGTATTGAAGTCTGTTCTGAAACCGAATTGTCCATGATTGGAAAGACACTGATATGAAAATACTGATTGTTTCTGCACTGGCGGCTCTTGTTCTTATCTGCAGCTGCAATGAGAGAACAGATGAAGCGGTATCCAGCGGCATCGATTCGACATTCACCGGTCCTCCTGCCGTGCAGCTGCCCGGCATCCTTATTGCACCCACAGGTGACACTGTCGAGACTCTTCCCGGAACAGACGTAATCCTGTATTACTGGCTTCCCCTTGAAAAATACGGTGAGATGCAGGAAGACCTCCGATTTCTGGCTTCGCTCGATACTCTTTACCTTGTGCTGCCGATTCAACCGGATCATGAATCGCGCAATCACGCTCAGAGGGTGATAAACAACATCAGTATATCCCTGCCGGTATTCCTGGCAGACTCAGCCGTTATGGGAGTTATCGATACCAGTATTCTGCCCTCCTGTCTGATCATGACCTCAGACGGCAGCGTGTTTTCAGAAAACGGATTCGGCGCTCCTTCAAGGCTTCTGTATCAGATGCAGAACAGGGAATAATGGACAGATTTTTCCTGAGTGACGTTCATCTTTTTCCGGAGCCGGAATTTCATCCCGGCCGGGAAGTTTTCCTTTCCTTTCTGGACCATCTACATAATTCATTTGACCCCGGCGAGCTCTGGATTCTCGGTGATCTCTTCGATTTCTGGTTCGAATACAGTACCGTCATACCGTCCGGATACGAAAGATGCATAGCCCTTTTAAGAAAACTGACGGACAGCGGCTGGGTTTTTCATTTCATCCCTGGAAATCATGATTTCTGGGTTGGAAGACATTTCGCTGAAGCGACAGGAGCTCTGATCCATTCCGAAGATTCTCTGATACAGGATCTTGACGGAAAAAAGGTCATTCTTTCTCATGGCGACGGACTCGGGCCGGGTGATACCGGTTACAAACTCTTAAAACCGGTTCTGAGATCAGCGGTGAGCAGGTTCCTCTTCAGTCTTCTTCATCCGGACCTGGGCACTTTTCTCGCACGGCACTTCTCAGATACCAGCAAGAGAGTTCTCAGGCGTGACCTCGATAGAATACCCTCCGGTATGCAGAAATGGATCGATGACAGATTCGATGAGGGTGCTGATATTATCATAACTGGTCACACACATCTGAACACTCTTATCAGAACTGACAAAAGTATATATGTTTCTCTTGGAGACTGGCTGACGAGATTCACATATTTCCATATGCGAGACGGTGCGGAGACAGGTGAACTTCTTGAATATTCCTGTAAAGTCCCGAATGCCGGGAACAATTGAAAGAGCGGTGATAAACTTGGTTTCGGAAAAAAACGTCAGGAACCCGGATGTTTCTATCGTGATCCCGGCGTTCAACGAAGAGGAAAGTATATCCGAACTTGCGAAGGAGATCAGTGAATGCATGCAGGGCACGCCGTATGAGATAATTGTAATCGATGACGGAAGCACTGATGGAACCTGGAAACGCATCCTCGAACTCACCTCCGGATTCCCCCTGAAGGGTCTTAGACTGAACAGCAATCAGGGTAAAGCTGCAGCCCTTGCAGCCGGTTTTGCGGAATCATCGGGCAGGTACGTGGCAACAATGGATGCTGATCTTCAGGATGATCCATCCGAAATACCCGAGATGATCAGGCTTATGGAGGAGAAGAATTACGATCTTGTAAGCGGCTGGAAGAAGAACCGGAAGGATCCGGCAGGCAAAACTCTTCCTTCAAAGCTGTTCAATCTCACGGTTAAACTGACAACGGGAGTGAAACTCCACGATTTCAACTGCGGATTGAAGGTCTACAGAGATATCGTGGTCAAGAACCTGGAGCTGTATGGAGAAATGCATCGATATACTCCTGTTCTTGCTGCGCAGCAGGGTTTCTTGGTGGGAGAAAAAGTGGTACACCACCGAGCGCGGAAATACGGAAAGACCAAGTACGGGGCTGCCCGTTTCTTCAGGGGATTCTCGGATCTCCTGACAGTTCTATTTCTGCACAGGTACTCCTACAGACCCCTGCATTTCTTCGGAGCCATAGGAACCCTTCTTACTCTCGCAGGATTCGGGATATCAGCTTATATGACAGTCCTCTGGTTCGGCGGGGAACCCATTGGCAGAAGACCGCTGCTTCTCCTCGGTGTACTCCTGCTGGTGGTCGGATTCCAGTTCATTTCCCTTGGACTCCTCGGAGAAATGTTTCTGAAACTGTCTTCAAGATCACATTACAGCATAAGGAAACGTACAGGAGAATAACCGGACAGGATCCTCCTAATCTGTTTTTATAATCCTGACAGAACCTGAACTGCTTCCCATGTGATTGACCTTCACGAAGTACGCACCTGGCGGAGCAGAGTTCCCGGACTCATCAACTCCGTTCCAAACTGCTGAAGATGAACCTGTACCTTCGTAGATTACTTCAATACTTCTCACAACATGTCCTGCAATATCATAGATGAGCAGTGTTACATTATCAGATATTCCAGTTAGATTGAATGTTGTAATAGAGTTAAACGGATTAGGTCCGACGGTAACACTGAATGCTTCGTAAACCGGATCAGGATCTTCACTAATTCCAACTGGTCCAATGATATCAATATCATCAATGTACCAGCCCTCTCTGTTACCTGCTGCATCGCTGCCGAATACATATCTTAACCTCATGGGCCCGCACTGATCCGGTAGAAAATCGACTGATACCTGGTGCCAGTCATAATATCCAGAAAACACTCCTGTTGAAGGAGAAAATGGTCCTGATGAACCGGGGATTATTTCGTAAGGATATCCACCAATGGGCTCTATGGTCTCCCAGTTTCCAAACTGGCCAATCTGCAGCAGTCCTCCATCGTAGGCTTGATTACCTGTTCCAAACTGTGCATCAATCCGCATCCAGAAAGACAGTTCTCCGTTTATCGGGATGTTAAAGAAAGGTGATTCAAAGGCACAGTACAAAAGATCATCGTAATCACCGAGCCCGACATCTCCGCATTTGGCGGAATACATTC
>JBDLJP010000239.1:0-3626 GCA_039714295.1 Candidatus Fermentibacterota bacterium | reverse complement strand
AGGTTCCGTTTCTGGAAGGCAGAATCCGCTAGAAGTTATTAAATCGAAAAAAAAGAGATGGAGATAATATGTCCGGTCATTCACGCAAATTGAAATTTAAGGCAGAGACCAAGAAAGTTCTTGATATAGTGATTAACAGCCTTTATTCACATCCCGATATTTTCCTGAGGGAGCTTATTTCAAATTCATCCGATGCTCTAGACAGGCTTCGATTTAAAATGCTTACAACCCCGGAACTTGATGTCGAGCGGGAGCAAGGAATTGAAATTCTGCCGGATGAGGAAAAGAATACTCTCACGGTTCGTGACAATGGAATCGGTATGACCGAGGATGAGATGGCGAAGGAACTGGGCACTATTGCAAGATCGGGAACAGGGAATTTTCTTGAGCAATTGAGCAAGCCTGATGATGAGAAAACACCGGAGTTCATCGGGCAGTTCGGTGTTGGTTTCTACTCCACATTCATGGTTGCTGATAAGGTTGAGGTCATTTCCAGGAAGATGGGAGGCGGGGAGCCCGGTCACCGATGGACTTCTACGGGACATGATACATTCACGCTTTCGGCAGAGGAAGATATTCCGGAGGGAACCAGTGTTATTCTTCATCTTAAGAAGGATATGGACGAGTACCTGAAAAGCTACAAGCTCAGGGAACTTGTGAGGAAGTACTCCGACTTCATCTCATATCCGGTCTATATAAAGTCGGATGATAACGACGAATGGAGAAAGGAGCCTGTAAATTCCCAGAAACCTATCTGGATCCGATCTGAAGATGATGTTTCAGATGAGGAATACAATGAGTTTTACAGACACCTGAGCTTTGATTCTCAGGAACCCCTTTCCAGACTCGTATTTCACGCGGAAGGCACAACTGAATTCCACTCCCTGCTTTTCATTCCTTCCTCGCGGACAATGGATATGCTCATGCCCGATTACAAAGCCGGCGTGAGGCTCTTTATAAAGAAGGTAATGATAGAGGAGGAGGCGGATGAACTTCTGCCGAGGTATCTTCGTTTCATCAAGGGCGTGGTTGAATCAAGCGATCTTCCACTGAATATCTCCCGTGAAACACTTCAGAATAACAGAACTGTCCGGATTATAAATAAAGCCCTGACCGGCAAGGTTCTGGGATGGTTCGGGGATATACTTGATAACGATATCGATAAATACAGTAAGTTCTTTCAGAATTTCGGGGATATGATCAAGGAAGGTATCTACTCTGATGTGCAGCACAGGGATGAGCTTGCTGACCTGCTGCTGGTCTGGACATCCCGGAGCGGAGATGAGCAGAAGAGTCTCAGAAAACTGGTTGAGGAACTTCCTGAAGATACAGATCGCCTCTATTACATTTCGGGAACCGACAGGAAAGAACTTGCTTCGTCACCGTACCTTGAGTCCGTTGGCAAATCCGATGAGGAAGTACTTCTATTTGACAGCCCCGTTGATGAGTTCATGCTTCAATCCCTTGGTGAGTACAGGGGGAAGAAGCTCGTATCTCTTCTGAAGGAAGTTGATGAAGAGGATCTGAGTGATGCTGAGAAAGCCGAGAAGAAGAATGCCGAAGAGACTTTCTCAGGGTTGCTTGAATACATAAAGGATCAACTGGGTGACAGGGTGGAGGCCGTCAGGTTTTCACCGAGGCTCAAGGAGAGTCCCTGCATTCTGGTAAGCGACAGGAACGATCCCGGTGATATGCTCAGGCAGATGATGAGATCGATGAATCAGGAATTGCCGGATGCGAAGAAAATACTGGAGCTGAATCCTGTTCATCCAGTTATTACAACACTCCAGGATCTGTACGAGAAGGATAGATCCGGAGACACGCTCAAGGATTACATTCAGATACTTTTCGATCTGGGTACAGTGATGGCGGGGGCAAGACCGGATAACCCCGCTGATTTCGGCAGACGGATAACCGACCTGCTTAAATAGAAAGGGCCGGGCGTTACTTATGGTCACTTGCTGATGTAAGTAACCATAAGTAACGCCCGGCCCTCCCCTCGGCCCTCCCCTGGCAGCTGGATTCCAGTATGTTACGGTTACAGAGTTCGAACGGTTAACCTGCACAGGATGGTGGAGCATGGGCATTACTTTCTGAAAACAGCAGTAGAAAGCAGTTTTTTCAGAAAGGAGCTCCATGTATCAAACATATTTGCGCATCAGCGATGTCTCTTACACATACCCCGATTCCAATCAGCAGGCGGTAGCTGATGTTTCACTGAATCTCGATTCAGGCTGGACTGCGTTCGCCGGAGCCAACGGCTGCGGCAAAACTACCGTTCTGAAACTCGCGACCGGGCTTCTGACTCCGGATACAGGCTCGATCGTTTCTTCCGGAACCACAACCTATTGTCCTCAGAGAACGGATAATTCCACCGGATACATAGATGAATTCCTCTTTGACTGGTCGCCTGAGTCTATCAGGTTAAGGGATATTCTTCAAATCGGAGATGACTGGGGAGAGAGGTGGGATACCCTTTCCTTCGGTGAGCGAAGACGGCTGCAGATCGCCGCCGCGATATGGACTCGCCCCTCTGTTCTGGCTCTGGATGAGCCTTTCAACCATCTTGATACGGATGGCAGGTCCCTTCTGATAAGAGCAATGAGGGAGTTCAAGGGGTGCGGTCTGCTGGTTAGTCATGACAGACATGCCATGGACCTGCTGTGCACCTCCTGCGCTCTATTCTTCCCGGAAGGAATACAGTTATACCGGACAGGCTACACATCAGCTATGAAAGCAGACCGCGCAAGACAGGCAAACCTTGCGGGAAAGAGGAAGATGGCTGGAGTGAAGTACCTGCAGCTGAAACGGGATGCCAGGAGAAAGATGGTAAGGGCCAGAACAATACAGGCCCACTTCTCCGGAAAGCAAATTTCCTTCAAGGATATCTGCAAGTACAACTACGATGGGCCCTCGAGGATAGACAGTGCTGTGAAGAAAGCCGGACAAAGGAGCAGGGTGGCCACAGCGAGGGCGGAGAGAGCGTGGGAACATAAGGAATCCATAAAATTCAGGAAGACCTATGGAACCGGTGTTGAACTCTCCGGGGAAGTATCCACCAGAAACTGCCTTCTTGATATGCAGCCGGGAGAGATCCGGATCGGTGATGCGACCCTCTCCTATCCGTGCCTGGAAATCAGACCGGAAGACAGGATAGCATTAACCGGCGGAAATGGAACAGGGAAAACCACACTTCTTAACCATCTCAGATTAGAACTGAAATGCCCCCTTGAAAAATTGCTCTGGATTCCGCAGGAGATCACAGCCGGGCAGTGCAGCGGCGTTCTGGAGGAGGTTAAGAAGCTTTCGGGAGAAGATCTCGGGCAGATAATGACCATAGTGAGAAGGCTTGGCAGCGACCCGGAAAGGTTGCTGAGTTCCGAAGTTCCCAGCCCGGGTGAAGCCAGAAAACTGCTGCTGGCGCTTGGTCTTTCGAAAAAACCATGGCTTGTTATCATGGATGAACCCACTAATCACATGGATCTACCATCAGTTGAGTGTCTCGAGAAGGCGCTGGGCGATTATGCGGGCGCACTTGTTCTGGTCAGTCATGACAGGGAATTCCTGGAAAACACAACAAAGATTCGGTGGAATATCAGTAACGGGAGTTGCTGTATTACCAGAAG
>JBDLJP010000238.1:0-3632 GCA_039714295.1 Candidatus Fermentibacterota bacterium | reverse complement strand
GTCCATACATGCAGTGAGTTCAGAGATTAAAGCAGAATCCGGTGAATCCGCTACAACTACTTTATCTTTATTATCAAATGATCCGGTGAAAGCGCTTAACAGAGCTCTGAGTCCGAGTGAAGACCCGCCTATACCGCATACTATCATGCGGTCAGCGTACTCCCGTGCAGTATCCGCCAGCCGGAGTGTTTCGGATAGGAGCTCCGTATCTTCGGGAAGCTTCATAAAACCGAGCTTCCCCTCTTTTTCCCATTCCCTGAAGAGTGTGATTATCCTGTCCGGAAGCGGGGCATAACGGTAGGATGTACTGAAATCAAGCCCGGGTGATTCAATGCTCAACAGAATTCTCCATTCATTTCTCCGCCCATGTCAGAAGATCCGCTCTGACCGGATCCGAGGGCAATATTATTACAAGGTTATTATCCTTCTCACCCACCCTGGATACCGGAATTGTATCATGCTCTACAGTTATCAGATAACTATCGAGTTCGTTTTCATATAAAGCAAAACGGGGCACCGCCATAAGCTCTGAGAAGCTTTCTTCAATGAACGGAAGTTCTCCTGAATATACAGCATATGAAGCTCTTTCCTCAACTAAATGGAATACGCTCCCTCCCGCAGGCCAGAAATTAACCGTACAGTCATGTGGAGGAAAGACATGGAAAAGTTCGCTGCTGGCGACAGAAAGCTGAGTAACAGCATTTCCCGGTCTGATCCGCTGATCGATTTCAATAAGGATCTCTGTAACGGTGCCCTTCAGCGGGGATAAATATAAAGTATTCTCATTGGATACAAGGGAATCCAGAAGGGATGTCAGGCTGTCCGCCTTATCCTGAAGAAGTGAATCCGCTGACAGCATTGCTGAAGTCATATCAAGTTCCATGGATAACCTTTCGATTTCAACAATATGAAGGTCCTCCAGCATCTGAAACAATGTATCACCCTGCTGAATATCCTGTCCCCGGGAAATGAGCACTTCGGTAACAACCGCCGACCCCTCTCCCGCCCATTTCAGCGATAGAGTATCGGGAGGTGAGACCTCGAACCTGAATCCTGGAACTTCTGAAGCTTTTGCAGTTATAGCGATTTGTTCGATGTCCGGTGCTGCTTCTCTCGCTCCATCGGTAGACGAGCATGCTGAAGTAAAGATGATCGAAGCGAGTATAATGCTGCCCGGCACTGGACAAATCGGGCTTTGGAATGTAATTTTCACTGGTTGAGATTCCCCTTGTTATCCATCCCATGAAAGAAGAAGTATGAAATTCCTGTTACATCCTTTTCTTACTGTTCTGCTTCTGGTCTCGGTACTGATCATATCAGGCTGCGGTGAAACCAGAACATCAGGTTTTTTCTCAGGATTAACCACCACCAGCACTCCGGCTCCCGATACTTCCGCTGTAAATCCCGAAACTGCCTTTACCACATCGCCCCTGTACGATGATACCCTGATGAACTGCACTTTTGACAATATTCTGACCGAACCGTTCGGTTCCTTATGCCATTACGAAGTCTACAACGGATCAATGCATATAGACAACTCCATTTTTTCAGAACCGGTTATACTTCTCTCTACCGCAGGACTTCTCAACGACGGTCTTGTCGAAGCCCATTTCGATCTGGCTGATGCCCCCTCCCACTGCGTGGTAGGTCTTGTTGTAGGCGCCGAGTCAATTCGTGATTTTCTCCTTCTGGGTGTTAACTCCAGAGGGCAGTATACTGTTCAGCGATGCATCAACGGTCTCTGGCTGCCTGTAATGGGACTCGATGCCTTCGAATCCAGCAGACTTCTCCCCTACAGTCAGTCCGAAGTGGAAGTTTCAGCGCTTGTTCATGGTAATTATGTAGACTTGAGAGTGAACGGACAGCTTATACAGGTCGTAAGAACCACAATGCCCGCACTGGGGCAGGTAGGCGTTTTCGTAGATGGTTATGTGAACACGAATCTTGACCGAATAACTGTGGTCCCATCACAATGATACATTTTCTTCTCTCAATCCTGATCATGTGGTCACCCGAAACGGCCACAGCAACCTGCCTTCACTACACCGACCCGGAATCTGCCGATAACAACACTCGAAGCGGTATACCTGTTCTCATGTATCACCATGTCAGCGATCCCGTTCACGGGTACTATGGAGTTTCCACCGGCAGACTGCTTATGGATCTGCAGCTTCTTGATGAAGCAGGCTTCTTCCTTATTACCCCTGATGATATCGAAAACGGATTTATGCAGGTTCCAGCAGATCGCAGACCCCTGATGCTGACATTCGATGACGGATGGCAGGATAATTTCAGTTTTATCGTAACCGGAACCGCAGTTGAGATCGATCCGAACTGCGCATTGGCAATACTTGAGGATTACAGTGATAATCATCCGGAGTTCGGCCGCGGCGCAACTTTTTTCATTTCATGGGATAAGATACCCTTCGGACAGGAAGAATTCGTGATGGAGAAATTCAACCTTCTTCTTGATATGGGGTACTCTATCGGAAACCATACGGACATGCACACGGATTTCATGCTTCTGCCACGTGATAAATGGGAGAATTCCGTTATCACCCCAATGCATAAATTTCACAGAAGACTGGGACTCAGAACTTCCGAGATATTCGCAATGGCTTACCCTGGAGGTAAATTCCCGAAAAATGCCGGAGCAGAAGAGTACCTCGCCGGATTCAGGTTCATGGGTGCAGGAGCCGTACGAATCGGTTTCCTGGCCAATGGAAGCGTTTCAGCATTCGGACCTCTTCTTGACTCAGCTGAAGGCTGGTTTCGCATAGGAAGGCTCGATATGAGCCAGTACAGCGTAAGAGAGCTTCTCGGCTGGAGAAACATCATGACAACAGGTCAGCGGGATAACCTTCACGATCCCCTCAGACCCAGAATTCCCTAATCCGGGTTTAATATATTGTAGATCCTTGCCGGAGTCTTATATCCAGGTTTCAGGGCAGGATATCCAATGCACAGGACAGCCGTAACTCTTGTTCCCTTTGTCCCGGGGGTATGCCATGACCGTATATAGGGATAGATCTTCTCAGCAACACCGTTCCATAGCGTACCCATGCCCATCGATACGGCATGGTACATGACTGCTGTTGCCGCTATGATCCCGTCAGCGTATCCTGTAGGGTTTTTTCGGGGTACATGAAAGAACAGCACGACCGGGGCTCCTCTGAAGATCATATCCTCTCCACCTTTTAACCGTCTTATGTAATCAGACATGCCGGTAATCTTCCCTGTAAGATGAAGAATACCAGTAATCGAGAGGAATTTCAGAATCTTACGGACAGGTTTGATAAGTCTTTCGATGTCAGATCCTTTGACTATACGAACAGTGATGCCCTGTTTATTCACACCTGTGGGTGATTGAGACAGAACTGAGAGTAACGATTCTATCTCAACTTCTGATGGCACTTTATCTGAATAGTCTCTTACAGATCTTCGGGTTTCAAGAAGTGACCTGTACTGGTCCGGAGTGGCTATATCCGCGGGAAGAGATTCCAATCCGAATGCGTTCACAGGACAGTATACTCCGCAGTGACCGCAGCCAATACACAAACCGTCGTTAAAGACCGGATTTCCATCGCACATCTGTATCGCATGCGAAGGGCACACTCTTGCGCAGACGCCAC
>JBDLJP010000237.1:0-3640 GCA_039714295.1 Candidatus Fermentibacterota bacterium | reverse complement strand
ACCCCACCCTTGATTCCGGGTATCAGTCTCAGGATATACTTGTTATCTTGAGGTTCAAGACGTGTCTGAATTCTTGCGAGACCGATATTCCTGGCACATACCGTATTGTATTCGGCTTCTCCGACTGTCATAAGGCCTGCGTTCGGGAATAATTCGGTTTTGCCGTCAGGGCTTTCAATTACAATCCTGAGAATCCTGTTATCCGGTTTTTCTTCTTTCTTCTCCCCGGGCTGTTCTACCTTCTGTTTCTTCTCTTTTTTCTTCGGTTGTCTGGCCTCTTCCTTCACCGGTTCGATGAACCCGAAATGTATAAGGGAGTGACCGGCGTTTATCTGCCCCTGATCCAGGTATTTGATGTTGAGAAGATGGAAACCATCCGGATCAAGCGGGAATATGCCGAGATCACGAAGATCGGTGAATTTCAGGATCGCTCCGTCTGTCGACTCTATGGTTGCATCCATATCATCTGTAAGTCTCAGGATCCAGGTGTTACTGTCCTCACCTGGAGATATGAACAGCATGCTCTCCGGTATTCTGCTTCCCTCAACTACGATATTGTTATTGTATCCTGTACCGAGTTTTACAGGTTCCTTACCGGGAATCAGTTTACCTATAACCTTGCCGTCTCGCATGATGGCAATCGCAAATACTTTTCTTTCATCATTCCTTGCAGGTGTCATTGTTCATCGCCACCTTCCACCTTGATAACGGTCAGATTCTGGGTGGCGTAACCTGCCTGGGCACAGCTGCTCATGACCCTCTGAAGAAGAATTGCCCGAGTTGCGACGTCTCCCTGAATGTTAACCTTCATTTCTGTCTCATCTATAGTACCACGCATCTGCCTGGTATATTCCAAATGATCAGAAAGTCTTTCAACAAGGACAGGGATAGGATTGCCTTCAATCAGTACAGATTCCTCTATGAATACGATAGGTTCCCCATCTACGATTATCGCATCATTAGTCACTATTATCTCCAGGTTCAGCTCTATTTTCTGGTCTGATCTTGATTCGGGCAGAGTAAGCGCGTCGCTGAGTGTGACGATCTGTCCCTCAGCGCTGTAGCTCTTAAGCAGAAAGACCACCAGAATGGTAAACATGTCGATCATGGATGTAAGATTAAGCGTTACTTTCTTATCCTTGCCTCTGATACTCGCCTTGTTCTTTTTGTATCCGAGTGTAAGAGGAAGATGGCGCTTGCTAGGTGTGCTCATGGTGATACACCTCCTGCTCCTTCAAGGATCTGTCTTTGAAGTACGCTATACGCCGCCACCTGCAGACCGGGCTTGTCAAAGTCATGAAGGGCACATACGTCGATCGTCATGACAATGTTATCGTATCGGACATCGTCAACTGTAAGGATCGTTATCTTGTGTACTGGAATGGTCGGGAAAGCTGTATCAAGCTCTCCTCTGAAATCCTCAAGAGCATCCGATAAAGCATCGTAATCGTAACTGTTCACCATATTTCCATCCCTGTCTTCCAGGAACACTCTGCTGATGGATCTGGTTCCGAATACAGTGCCAAGGAACATTTCCTCATTCGTTAAGATTATCTTGGGCTGAAGCTGCTGTTCTTCCGACTGTGCAAGGCTTGTGGTTCCGGCTCCTGCACTGATACCTTCGGTTGGAGACATCTCGATTATGGATATCTCCAGGAATGAAGCGCTTAGCAGCAGGAACGGTATAATTACGCAGAACAGATTCATGACCGGGAGGAGATCAAGCTCCGATGCATGCCTTATTCTGTGACTTCTACCAGTCGCCGCTTTTGCCATCAGCCTTCCTTTCTGGCCTGTGCAAGCATATTGATAACCATGACCGAATATCTGTCTATGTCGTCAATCAGGTTATCAGTTTTGGCAGTGAAGAATGAGTGAGCTATAAGAAGGGGTATGGCTGACATCAATCCGAATGCTGTTGTACTCATTGCCATGGAGATACCATTTGCCAGCATTATGCTTTTTTCTGCGGGGTCTGCTGCTGCAACAGATTCGAAGGCGGCTATCAGTCCGAAAATAGTACCAAGAAGACCAACCATTGTTGAAACGTTTGCAAGCATTGCGAGATATCCGGTTCGAGCATTAAGCCGGGGTAATTCCGCAAGCGCCATCTCGTCAACAGCATTCTGAATATCACGTTCAGTATTTCTGTAGTTTCTAAGAGCGGCTTCTATAATACGAGCGAGGGGAGCATTCTGATCTGCGCACGAGGCGATTGCTCCTTCAATACTGCCCTTTCTGATGAATTCGGCTATCCTGCCCATGAATTTCTCCGGCTTCATATCGGCAATAGTGAAAAGGAAGATAAACCGCTCGATAATTATCGCAATACCGGCTGCAAGGAATAAGAGAATAGCCCACATTGCAGGTCCGCCAGACCGGAAGAACTGAGCCATATCGGAGAAAATGCCGCCTTCCTCTATTTCTTCCGCTTCCTCCTCCGCAACCGATGCAATTGACGGTTCAACAGGTTCAGGAACCGGAGCTGTAGCTATCGTATCTTCCGGAATGGATGCAGGGTCAACCGCTGTGGAATCGGCAGCAGTGCTGTCTCCGGCTATACCGGGGTCGGCTGGCTGAGCAAACAGAGAACCTCCCGCAAGAATGACTGTAATACAAAGTAAAAGTGGGAATGTTATCCGTTTCATGCATGATCTCCTCTCGAATAGCAGTCTGGTTTAATTTCCGACCAGATCAAGTATAAGATTTCCTATTAGGTCAAGGCCGGCAATAACTCCAAAAACCAGCCCCTGTTCATCGTTACCCTGATAATATTGATATCCTGACAGGCCTCCAAGTACTGCGACCGATCCATATCTTACCCATCCGGGCAGTGTAATCATCACGCGTCCGGCTCCCAGATCAAGATCCTCCGCAAATGCACCCGGGTAGACAGGCCTGATAACATCTTCAAGAAAACTCCTTTGAAGGAGTACATTGCTTAGATCCGGGGCGGCTTTCAACATCATGAAAAGCGCTTGAGGTGTTCTCAGTTCTCCTCTGATAGTTATCTCCTCCAGAACAAGCCGACCGCCTACCCAGTTTGCTCCTTCAATATCCTCACTGCCAGTCTGGGCTTGAACCGCACCAGCAGCCGCAAGCAGAACAAGAGCCGCAAAAAGGATCACCTTTCCGGCAGCACTGAAACATCTCCCGGGATTGATCAGAAGGGCCACAGGAAACACCCTCCTCCGCTGTCCTCATCGGTGACGGGCTCGATGGCGGGAGTTGCAGTGTAATCGGTATCGGGGAGCTCTGTTTCATCTGAGGTTCCGGATTCATCAATATCATCAGATGTATCCAGCCCGAATCCGTCATCAAGGGTACCTGTGCTATCCACAGCTGCTGTTGTGTCCTCATATACAGATGTTGATGGAGAATAACCGAGACTCGTACTTGATCCGGGAAGAAGCAGATCAAGGTTAACCGCGATACTGTCTGTGTAATCGGTTCTTATACCGTTGGATACTGTAAGCTGCAGACCGTTCTCATATGTGGACACGGCCCGTTGGATAAATGTATCGTAAGCCTCCATCAGCGCGTTATAGAAAGCTTCCTCATCCTCCGGTGAAAGACCGGCAGGCGGATCCATGAAACCTACGGAATTCGCGTAATCTTCCTGGAGCTGACCGATTTTCAG
>JBDLJP010000236.1:0-3641 GCA_039714295.1 Candidatus Fermentibacterota bacterium | reverse complement strand
CCGGGAAGACAAGCTCCTCTGTATAATGGAATAGTCCCGCCTCCGAAATTGAACTTGCGGATACACCCTTCACAAGGTACCTGCCGGTCCATGCGAAAAGGACATCGCAGTTCTCGAAACCGCAGGCCTCATAACTGAATGAAACCAGCACCAGGTCACTGATCCCCGTGAACCCCGCCGGATCAATCTGTCTGCTGGAGACTCCATAACTGTAGTCATTTCTCCCGAAACCTCCGTTCGGCGGATAGAAAACGGATTCCCAGAGAATCTCATCTCCGCTCACGACCCTCGCGGAGCCGACGAAGCTGTAACGATCAGGATAATAGGTGTCGATTCCAAAGAGGAAAAGAGTATCTCCTGAGAGGGCCAGATCGGTCAGTGCAAGCCATGATTGAGGGATATACCCCTTGAAAGTATCTCCATTGATCGAGAAAACAGCTTCCAGCCAGGTGCAGGACATGCCATTACCTTCGAACAGAACATCCACGGCGGCAAGTCGGCAGAGTTCCGCCCCTAAAGTAAGTGAACATATCTCGGGTGATGATTCGCTTGGGGCTTCAAAGAGAACAGCGTCTTCCCGGAAGACAAGAGCCCTGTCTCCGGATATTTCACCATAGGACGTATCCGCCAGCAGAGTGCCGGCTGGAAGCAAAACAAGAAGTATCCACACTGGAAGCTTGATCATTTTCATTCTCCTTCATGTTTAGGAGCATAAGATCACCCCTGAACAGGAGTGTCCGCAGGACAGCAATCTATTATCTAACGATGGAGCCGCAGACTTGCAATAGAAATGAATGCTGGGAGATCGGTTCCCTGATGCACTAACTGCTCAAACCGAGAGGACTACTGAGAAATCAGCGTTCGAAAAAGAGAATCCTTGTTTTGTCACTATCCAGAACCGCTGCACAGTATTCTCCATCATCGCTGACTGCAAGAATCGTTGCGGGGGAAGCGCATGACAAGGAATCAATCTGTTCACCATTATTCCTGTCGATCACTATGATTCCGGAACCTGCGCCAATCATCAGTAAATCAGTACCGTTCACAGCTTCTACTGCCCGCGTCTCATCCCCGAAAAGTTCTGTTGTCATGCTCATTGTACTGCCTGATGCTTTCCACAATCCCTGATCAGGGAACGATATGAAAATATCCCCGTCATTCTCTTTCAAGTTCATATTCGCTGGAACCTCCGGGAACTCCAGCGTTCCGGTGCAGGCTAGAGCGGGGATGGAAAGTCGGTAAATATTTTTCCAGCCATCGGATAGAAGCATGGAATTCAGACTGCTGGAAAACAGTGCTGTTGGACCACACCCTACCCACGGTGCGTTCAGTGTCGTATCTGTGATAAGCCATCGATCGATATCTACAGTTACAATTTTATCGTCACAGAGAGGAACATATGCCTCTCCAGATTGAGAATTGATAACAGGTGTTCCTGCTTCATCATTCTGAAAGTAAATTATACCTTCCGGAGAATGGGATTCAATGTTTATCCTGGTTAGCATCTCCAGGCATGAAGCAAGGACATAATTGCCATAGACTCCTGTGCTCAGGTAGACTCTGCCGCTATTGAAGTCTTTATTGAATAGAACATTCCGGTCTGCGTAATCAATTAAATACAACCGCGATCCTGCCAGCCCGTATTCTATGACGACGATTCAATCACATTTCTCCCTGTATCTGTAATCAGCCTTCAACCCGCTAACGCAGTCTTCTGATTACATGGATGGATGTGTTGTTTCCTGATTATCATGAAGGAATTGGTTCTTTGTACTTGCAATACAATTTCCATAGCGGAGCAATAGAGGAATTCTGGATAGATTAAGCGCTAATGCAGCATCCTGTCCCGGGGGATGCTGTAACGGGTCAGTATTTCTTCCTCTGCAGCTACGGCTTTCTCTTTGTCCAATATGATTATGTTGCCGAGGTTAGTGCTCAGCTCAATAAACATGTCTGGGCATTCATCCACCATTTCAACAAACTCTGAAAAACTTTCTACAGATGTGCCGTTCACTGCTTCGATTATCTCGTAGTTTATACCTTCGTAACCGGTGTTTACTTCAGCAGGGAGCATAAAGGAGAGTACTACTATTTCCTCTCGATCTTCTGTCCTCCAATTATCGAACAACAACGGATAGCTCAGATAATCAACGGTATTGAGGCGCCAGTCTCTGCCCCATTCTTCAAGATAGTTTAGAGTCAGGGGCAGGAATACCACTCCCCCGAATATGAAGTACTCCGGTGCAATATCGTAAATCCTGTCGGAGACGAGAGTAAGGTCACTAAAAGTATTGCTGAGAGTTATTTCAACTCTTTCCGGATTACCATTTCTGATAATATCGAGAGGGATGATCTCGCCTATCTGCCGGCGATTCACCATGTAGTCCATTCTGGTACGGCTGCCTGATCTGAATTCAACAGTGCCGTCCCCGGCGATGGCTCTGCCGTCTATCGCCATTATTACATCTCCCGGTTCCAGTACTTCCGCTGCCGGCGAGCCGTAAGCCGTTCTGGTAACAACAACACCTGCCTGTTCTTCTTCAATACCGTACATCTCCGAAAATGCAGAGTTACGAATGGTCTGGTAACTGAATCCAGCTGAGGGGAAACCATCGTAGTCTCCATCTTCGATATCCTCAAAAAAGTGCCTGATCACAGGAACTGGTATCACATAACCAATGTTGTCTGCCTGAGTATTTGTCTGCATGGCAACGCCTACGATCCTGTTATTGATGATCGCAGGACCACCGCTGTTACCCGGATTGATCGCTGCATCAATCTGTACGGTAAGCAGAGAAAGACCACTATGAACATATCTAGAGCTTTCGATTCTAGAAATAACTCCCTGTGTGGTACTGAGGGCATCTCCGCCCATGGGGTAGCCGTAAACGGTTACCTGCTCCCTGGGAAATGGAAGTTCTCCCAACTCAAGAGGGTCTATGCCCTCGAAGAATGATTCATCAATAACCGTTATCAGTGCCAGGTCGGCTTCATGAGATATCGCAATAACAAATGCCTGATACTTCTTTGGGTCGCCCTCTTTCCGCACCTGCAGATAGGTCTCATTACTTACAACGTGCGCGTTGGTAAGGATCATATCTCCTTCGATAACACAACCGGAGCCATAACTTTCCGAGAGAGCATCGGTGCTCCAGGGAATGTAGTAGTCGTATGTAATGCTGTTTGTATAGATCTTGACCATCGCCTGATCAATATCTGCAGCCATCATGGCTGTGGAGATCATAAGTATAAATAGTAAGATCCAGCGTTTCATAGTAATCCTTACATCAGAGTTTACGGGATTGTGCTTTTCAATACCAATATTCTAACAAACGTTAAAAGTTTCCACCATTTTTGCAAGGCTGTATTCCGACAAGGAATACCCTTCATCACACTTATTTGACATGATTTGTTCAGTATTTTTAGAGGAATCATGCTTCTGTCTATCTCAAAATCCTGTTAATCAAGTACATAAAATATTCAACGAAGCCGTGGTTTCTGGAAATGATTCCCGATACCCGACTTCAAATTAGAGAAAAGCGCGGGAGCTTGACAGCAAGGGTAACTGTTACAATGTTTTACACTGTGTTGATACAATATTTGCAGAAGAAAGGAGATTAAATGAAGTTTATTCTTTTACT
>JBDLJP010000235.1:0-3645 GCA_039714295.1 Candidatus Fermentibacterota bacterium | reverse complement strand
AATCAGGTGATCTCCGCTTCAGCATACCTGAAATATGCACTCAAATGCCGGTGGTTTCGATACCGGTTGTGAAAACGCATTACAGATCCGTTATCTCCATAGCGATGAAACACCTGTACGGTTGTCTGGATGATAACAGGCACAATTACCATTACAGGCTTGCTGATTACGTTACAGCTGTGAATTCACTGATACCGGTCCCCCTCACTATCGCGGATGGAACCGTATCACTTGAGGGAAACGGACCCAAACCCGGTATTCCAAAACAGACTGATTTCCTGGCGGCATCTACCGATAGAATAGCCCTGGATTATTCAATTTCGGAAGTAATGGGGATTGATCCTCTTTCCGTTGAAACAACTCTGAAGGGAAACGGAGTGGCAGGTTCGTATGACCATATAGAGAACATTTGCGTACCTCCCCTCTCACAGCGTCCGTCTTTTTCTTTCAAAGAGGCTGCTCCGAATTTCGTGGCAAAGATCGAAAGAAGTATCCGAAGCAGAAAGAAGCAGACTGTTCCAGGAACCGACAGCCCTCTTCTAGGCGTAATGAAAACAGGCGCCAAGCGCTGGTACAATATGGCATATTACCTTCTTGGACAGAGTCGATTCGCCAGACACTTTACTGATAACAACGTATACGGTCCGCAATGGAAGGGTCAACCCGAAGGAGCTGAACGATGAAACTGGCCGGTCAGATAAGCATGGGAATGAATGCCGCGCTTGGTCTTATTGGGCGAAAAAGACCTGTCAATGTGATGGTATCAATTACCGACAGGTGCTGCAGCCGTTGCAGCTACTGCCAGATTCCCGAACAGGGACGCCCCGACCTTACAACAGATCAGTGGAAAGAACTTTTCAGGCAGATGTCGCAGGCCGGAACCAGAAGAATAGGCATCTGGGGCGGAGAACCGCTCATGCGTAATGATATTTCCGAGCTCTGCTCGTTTGCAAGATCACTGGGAATGTACGTCAGTCTCGATTCAAACGGTTACCTTATACCATCCCGAAGTGAAATACTTGACAACATAGATCATCTTGTCCTTGCCTATGACGGTCCTCCCGAAGCCCATGACAAGAACCGCGAGAGCGGCAGTCATGAAAAAGTAATGAGAGCGATGGAAACGGCATCCGGAAAGGTAAGACTCTGGACAATAACCGTTCTGACCAGACATAACATGAACCACCTTGACAGCATGATGAAAACAGCTGTTAAGTATGGATTCCAGACTACTTTCCAGACTCTTCATCATAACGAAAAACTTGGTGGTGACACATCCGGCATGATGCCTTCACGAGAGGAATACTCGAAGGTCTACGAAAAACTCCTTGAGCTTAAGAAATATGGAGCCCCCATCGCCAATTCCAGCAGATACCTTTCCAGTCTGATGAACTGGCCCGATTACTCGGTTACAAGGATGCAGGAGAGATTTCACGGTGTCTCCTGCAGAGCAGGGAGAATGTACTGCAATATTGATGCGGATGGAAAAGTATATCCATGTTCGCTTCTTATAGGCCTCTACCCTGAGGCCATCAGTGCCCTTGATGCCGGATTTTCAGAAGCGTTTGCCGGAGCAGCCCGGCTTCCATGTCAGGCATGCACAGCAAGCTGCTATACTGAATACAATTACCTTTACAGCCTCAGTCCCTCCGTTGCTCTCCAATGGCACAATGCGGTGAGGGATACTGACAGGATGCTGAAGGAAAAATCAAAGTCATAACTCTCGGAGGAGTGTAATGTCAGCATTACCTGAATATCGAACCAGAGTTCTTCTGCAACGGAATAATGTACAGTTGGTTGATGGAGTCTTCGTCAGTCCGGGTGAGGAATATCCCGCAAGCATACCTGAAATGCCTCTTTACCTGAAAGCTCAGATACCAGGGGCGACAAGCAGGAAAAAGCACGGTCTGGTCCGCAGAGTCGATACGCACGAGGAACTCGAACAAAACCTTGACATCCTTCTATCCCCCGGTGTCTGGGGACAGGCTGAAGGTGTACTGATAACAAAGGGCCTTGACCTTATGGCCGAGTACTATGCAGGCTGTATGCTGGATTTCGGTTCTGAAAACAGGCTTCCCGGAGGGATTCTGCTTTTCAGCACAGAGGGCGGTTCAGGTGTTGAAAGCCGCAGCGGAACACTTCTTAAGATGCATTTTTCTCTTCTGCATCCTCCCGATCAGGAGCGGATAGAAACAGAGCTTAATAAACTGGAGGGTCTTACCGGAGAGAGAACTCTCTCGGAATTACTTTACGGCATGATATGTACCTTTATCGGGTACAAACTTAATATATTGGAGATCAATCCATTAGCAGTATTGAATGATGGCTCGGTCGTTGCCGTCGACTGCAGAGCCGAATTCGAGAAAGCAGCCGTCAGTAAAGCTGACATGGATCTGTTTTTTCCGCCCGGTCCCGGATCATCCGGTGATCTTACCGAACTTGAACAGATTGTTGAGCATGTAAACAGAGATGATCCCTCAGGTACCGGGTTTTTCAGACAGAACAGAGAAACTCCTCCAGAAGGAGCCCTTAGAGTGGCAACCAATCTTTGCGGCGGAGGCGGTAAAATGCTCTGGGAAATGACCACAGGCTCAAGAACGGATATTTTCACTATGAACGAGTCCGACACTTCAGGAGGACTCTCAGCGTTCAAGAGCTACCGCATTCTGAGAGTAATACTTTCTCAGGAGAACGCTCAGGTTCTTCTACTCACCGGTTCGGGTATGGCTTTCCAGAATCAGCATCACCTTGCTGCGGCAGTCTGGAAGGCACTGAGGGAAAGCCCGACCCCTCTTCCCTCGCTTCTGCGGTTCGGCGGAACCGATGAGGATAAGGCAAGAGAGCTCTTTGAACGGGTTAAAGACACTCTTACTGTGCCGGTAAAAACCTATCCTGCCGTCATATTCCCCAACGCAATGGTTGATGATATCATGGATATTGCCGGAGAACGCGTGCAGAAAGTGATTAAATACATACCACCTGAAGGAAAACCTGAAATTATCGTTGACATCCCCCCGGGTAAGATCTACTTCTATCCTGAGAAGTGGGATACAGATGAAATCCCGCCTTCAGTGAAAGCATGTCCGACGGGATTTCTGAAATGGGATGAGAGCGGATTGTCCACAGACCCTGAAGCAAGGTGCATAGGCTGCCTCATGTGTGAGACGGCAGCATTACTTGATGGAAATGCCGAAATTCTGATTAAACTTGAAGTACCGGAGGTGGTTGACTGATGGCTGGAATACTGAAATACCTTGCCGGTATAGAAACACCGAAAACACTGGTTTTTGGAATAACCGGGAAGCAGGGTAAAAGCAAGTCCCGCCTTATGAGAAAATTCGGTACAGCCATCATCGCAGGCTGCACTCCCGGAAAGGGAGGGCAGGAAGTTGACGGCGTACCTGTATTCAATTCCGCTTCAGAAGCGGTCAATGCCTTCCCGGAGCTGAACTCAGCGGTTCTTTTCGTTCCCGCCCGGGCTGTCATGAAAGCCGCTATCGATGCCGTCGACGCCGGACTGAAATTTCTTGTTCTCACAGCCGACGGCGTCCCGACGCAGGATGAGATAGTCCTGAAAGAATACGTTTCAACGACTGATTCTGTATACCTCGGACCCAATACAGTCGGGCTGCTTGATACGGAGGG
>JBDLJP010000234.1:0-3656 GCA_039714295.1 Candidatus Fermentibacterota bacterium | reverse complement strand
TTTATGGTGATATCACTGTTGTCGCGGGGCTGAATACGCCATTCGTCGAATTCGTAGAAGAGCGGGCCCTTAACATCAACAGTATCACCTACTGAGGGTTCGGTTATACTGCCGCGAGTACCCATATGACAGCTGCCGGTGCCGTCATCGATCTCGAAGCTGTTATCGTTCTCGACTAAAACGATCGCCTCGGTCACGGAAACGAAAACACTTTCGTACTGTTCATCACAGACCTGAGCGGTTGTGAGATTGATCGCATCGGGCAGGGTATGACCGGTTGATATAACCTGAATATCGGTAAGGTAAGTGAGTTCAGTCAGACCGAAGTACTCATCAACAGTGCCCGAGATATTGACGCTGTCACCCCTTGCAAGGGAAGCGGCACTGTCTCCGTAGAGAACAAGCCCGCTCCAGGGACCGCCGGCTGCATCACTCAGAACAGCGTATCCTCCGTACAGTTCGCCTCCAGCAGTGGTTACAATTCCCGTAACCGATACTTCAGTGCCGTCATATGGGGATGACGACTGCTGCCCCTGAATCTCGTAGCAGGTAAGGTATCCGCTGCTGCTGCCGGAATCGGCGATTACAACCTGCACTTCGTTGCTCCATGCGATGTTGCTGCCTGAATTCTTCGTTTGAACTGCGTAGTAGTACGTCTCTCCCCATGCCAGACCGGGATCACTGAAAGTTGTGTCGGAGGAATTCGATGTTGTCCTGATCGGGCTTGCGGGAGGGTTGCCGGAGATTCCCGAGGAAGTTGACCTGTAAAGGTTGTACTCGGAAAAGTCGGAATCCGTGCACATGCTCCAGGAGGCGAAAACGGTGTTGGTGGTTCCCGAAGAAGCAGAAAGGGTTGATGGTGTTGGATTATCGCCGGGGCCTGCCGGGTTTTCATCGTCTCCGCATGAAACAACGATCAATATCGCCGCAAGGGTGATAAATGGTATAAACCATTTTGCTCTTTTCATTTGCGAAAGCTCTCCTCTCAATGATTGATTGTGTTAAAGCTATAACACCGGAAAAGTATTAAAGTTCAAGCTGCCGTTTAAGCAGCCTCATGACAAGGTCTCTCAGCTCAGGGTCCGCCCCGTCATCAAGGTCGAGGTTTATCGAGATTCTGATCCCCGGAGATCCGTGCTGTTCCGGAAGAACAGGGGTTTTCACCTTAGTTGCGGGTTTGGTCTTTTTAGGCTTGACGGGCTTTTTCTGTGATGAAGCCGTTTCGAGTGGTTCTGCAGGGTTTTCTTCCTCCCCGGTTTCGGCAAGTTTCAGGAGGTCGAGATTCGCCAGATCGCAGAGAACCTTGAATGTCAATATCATGTAAGCAACATTGGGATCTGAATCCCCGGTTTCGACTCTGAAGTATTCCATCAGTACGGAGCCGTCCTCCTTATGCGCATCCGGGAACTTTTTAAACAGGGATCCGTACGCTGCTCTTACAGAATCCCTCAGGATCTGTGGAGCCTGCTGCGGATCCAGGGATTTCTTCCAGAGAACGGAGGGCTGCCCGTTTTCATCAATGAAGCCCAGGAAGAGAAGAAGCTTCAGAAGTCCGTCATCCACCTCGCGTTTGAAGCCGAGACCGACGAGGTAGTCATGATCGACAAGTTTAGGGGGATCGGTTCTGCAAACAGTACTGAGCAGCAGTTCGATACTGCCGGGATCGTGTAAAACTGGATAATCCATGATCTGCCTCCGGTAAGCTGATTGTTATTCTTTAATTTATAAATCATCCGGACAGTTTATGCTAGGAGAAGCTTCCGGCACAATCTGAGCAGGTTTTGAATATCAGTCGCCCTGAGGAATTACGGTTACGGTTAAACCGGAACCCTCCAGCCAGAGGATATTGTCCGTTCTTGTTACATTCATGAGATCATCCTGAAGCGTACGGAGTCCGTTCAGGTTTTCGTCCGAAGCAGTTATCTCGAGAGCATTAAGAGGGGCTGCCATACTTAGATTCTGTTCGCTCTTGAATTTTCTGACCTTCTCGATGATCTGCAGGCTTAAATCACCGTACTTCAGCGCATCTTTATCCATGAAATCCGGATTCGGCCAATCCGCCAGGTGAAGGCTCTCGTGACCTTCGGACTCCCGGAAAAGCGCCTGGTAAAGTTCCTCAGTTACATGCACCAGTACCGGAGCAAAGAATCTCAATGAACCATAGATAACACGGTACAGGGCGTATTGTGCCGATTGTTTTCCAGCCTCATCATCATCGGAGTAGATACGTTTCTTCACTATTTCAAGGTAATTATCACACAGAACTTTCCAGAAGAAGTACTCGGCTTTTTTCATAGCTACAGAGTATTCGTACTCTTCCATTCCCCTGGTTGTTCTCTCTGCTGCCATGGTAAAGCGGGAAAGAATCCACCTGTCATAGGGTTTCAATTCCGGTTCGAGTTCCGGATTGTAATCCTCCAGATGGGAAACCGCGAATTTAACAGCGTTCCACAGCTTGGTTACAAGGCGCCTTCCATCACCCAGAACATCTTCACTGAAAAGAACATCGTTGCCCAGCTTTGAGCTGCATGACCAGTACCGGAGCTCATCTGCAGAATACTGGTCCAGTGCGAGAAGAGGGTCACCCGCAACGTTGCCCTTGCTTTTCGACATCTTCCTGCCGTCCGGATTGAGCGCATGTCCGCTGATCATAACATCATGCCAGGGGATATCATCGGAATGGAGGTGAGCCTTGGTAATGGTATAGAATGCCCATGTGCGGATGATGTCGTGCGCCTGGGGTCTCAAACTCATCGGTAGAAGGTTTTCCCGCTCATCCTTCTCGCCCCATCTGGCGTTTATCTGGGGTGTAAGGGAACTGGTTGCCCATGTATCCATTACATCCGCCTCAGGTTTGAAGGAGGTTGCACCGCAGTTCCCGCAGGGTTGTCCCGGGCTGTCCTCAAGGGGGTCGACAGGAAGATCCTTTTCCTTTGCGAAGAACGGCTCACCGCACTGTTCGCAGTACCAGACCGGAAATGGAACACCGTAGTAACGCTGCCTGCTTATACACCAGTCCCACTTCAGATTTTCAACCCAGTGGTCGAAGCGTACTTTGAAGAAGGATGGATACCAGTTGATCTGATCGCCACGCTCTATGAGCTTATCCTTAATATCGAGGATGCGTATGAACCATTGCATACTGACAAGGTATTCAAGAGGGGTACCGCATCTTTCATGCACGTTCACGGTATGCTCTATGTTCTTGCTCGCTTTTCTGTAGCCGTCCTCTATAAGCTTTTCTACAAGAACCCTGCGTGCTTTCTTCCAGTACATTCCCTTCAGGAAGCCGGCAAGGCTGTTCATGTGTCCTCTGCTGTCGAGTACTATCCGCAGGTCGAGACTGTACTCCTGCCACCACTCGATATCGGTGGTATCACCGAAAGTGCAGCACATGACGATACCGGTGCCCTTTTCGATATCAACTTTTGAGTCGCCTATTATCTCAACCTCGTGCCCGAAGATGGGGATAGTTACTGTCTTACCTACAAGGCTGCTCCATCTTTCATCCGATGGGTTCACGAACACAGCGACACACGCCGGAAGCAGCTCCGGTCCCGTAGTTGCGATTGTTATCGCGCCGGTACCGTCCGTAAGACTGAACTCAATGTCATGAAATTCGGAGGGAAAATCCTTGTCTTCTGTTTCAGCCTGAG
>JBDLJP010000233.1:0-3656 GCA_039714295.1 Candidatus Fermentibacterota bacterium | reverse complement strand
TAACTGCCGTATATCCATTTACGATACAGCTGGCCGGATCGTAGGAAGTACAACTATGAGCAGCAATGTCTGGGATTGGGATGCAAGCTCCATGCCCGCAGGTCTGTACAGCATTGCGGCTGAATCACCAGAAGGTACGATATCCCGGAGAGTGATGCACCTGGGACTGGACTGATTCCAACTTCTTGCCTGGTACGGGTATATACATTATGCGAATCATCTCGGAGGATCAGAGCTTCGAAAGACGCATTGTCGTTATCGATTAATCCTCTGCCAGCACGATCACCATATCGTCAGTATCAAACACGATGGTTTTACTCTTTTCGGGATTAACGACAATGCCGTAAGCGTTGTCCGAATCATTCCTTCGGGCTGCGGTTCTGTATCCGATTGCCACTTCGTTCAGCTGTGCCGCACTTTTTACAACTGTGTAGAAGTTTACCGGTTTTCCCGATTTTACATATCTTGATACTGGCTTGAGGTATATCTCGGAGCCGTCCGGGTCGAAGAGGTCCCAGAATACAGCACTCAGTTCCTTTGTTTCGGATATCTGCGTGAGAAGAAGGCTGAGAACCTGATCGCTGACTATATAATCGTCGGCGCCTGCAATTTCAGCCAGATTTCTGTTTCGGATATCTTTCATTTCTGTAATGAGGGAGAATTTCTCGTCCAGCCTGCCGGCAATGTCACGAATATGAAGAAGGGTCAGAAGGGTGTTGGAATCCGCTTCCTGGGGTTCCATGCAGTCCGAGTAACTGAGAATAAGAATATGGTCGTACTCTTCAAATGAGAGGTTTTCCAGGACGGTTCTGTCGGTTGTATTACCAGATGTATACTCTACCTGCAAATTATCCAGCCCGTTCGGCAGCGTCGGCCCGCAGAGCGATTCATCCACGATCAGTTTAAGGTACGATCCCGGGTTGAGATAATTTGAAAGCTCTCTGATAATAACTGGCGCACGCCAGTTCCAGCCCAGCATAATTATCCTGGCGGGTCCGCTTTCTTCTTCAAGGTAGCATATGAGGTCAGATTGGATCTCGGGGTTTTCAAGCCCTGACAGAACCACAGTATCATCATCCTCAGAGATAACTATGATACGGTCATTCTCCTCAATTCTGGTGTCCATCTGTGGATTCAGAACGGGAGCCGCTCCCTCTTTCTGGAGCCCTATCACGCCGCTTTCTTCATACATGAGCAAAGCTTCGGCGAATGTTTTTCCGGCAAGAGCAGGTTCATTGTGAAAATAGATCTCATCCCCGCCGTAATCAAGAAGCTCCTGATAGACCACAGAAAGACCCGACTGAAGACATGTCTGAGCCACCATTCGGGCGATTATATCTCCCGCGAGAACTATCTCGGCCTGATCACCGCCTACAATGCGGGCAGCCTGCACATTATCGGGGTTTGTTATGAGAGCCACCATGTGAACCGGTTTCTGTCTGTCTGCGGTTCTGTTGGATATTGCCAGCATGGTCTTGATAACTTCCGGGTCGGGATTGTCGTTATCCGGGGAAAGGATGATGATGGATTTTGAGGTTTGAAGACTCATCCTTTCAAGATCAGCCGGTTCAACAGGATTTCCAGTTCTGCATACTATCCTGGTGTTGCCCGTGTCTGTCACTTTTTCCCTGATCGAATCCTCCATTTTTATCTTGTCAATGCTGGCCATTACTGCGACGCAGGGATCTTTCTGATTCTCATTAGCGATTGACAGTTCCGAGATAATAGTGAAAACCTGTTCGGACCACCCGAGAATAACCGTGTGGCCTGTTTCAACAACTTTCGATTTCCCTTTGCGGAGAGCTTCAAGTTTACTCTCGAGGCCTGTAGTCAGAATACCTATAAGAGTACTGAAAATGAAGATTCCGCTGAATGTGATAATAAGCATGCTCAGAAGGAATCCCGGGTTGCCGTTATCTCCCCCGATCGTGCCCGGATCCATTGTCCGCATGAGACTCATCCAGAGAAGAGTGGGAAAGCCTTCGTCGTTGGGAGCAGTACCAGAGAAAAGGATAACTATTGAGAAAAGAACAATGAGTACTGCTGAAAGGATCCCCAGCCAGACTATCAGGCCGGCTGTACCCCGTGACATCATTGTATCGAACGCGTAGCTGAATTTCTCCCATAGAGTGAATTCTCTGTTCATCATATCCCCTCTGAGTCTTTGTATTCATCTGAACTGACACTCGATTGTACTCACAATGCAATGCGTGAACAACTCCATGCATTTACAGGATAATTCAATGAAAAGAAAAGTGCCGCCTTAGCTGGTATCCAGTATATCTCTTATACGCCGGGCAAGTGCGGCAAGACTGAAGGGTTTCTCCAGCAGCTCAATATCAGCATTTCCTATATCAACAGGCAGGATATCAGTTCTTGCGTAACCTGTCATGTAGAGTATCTGACCTTTGAAACCGCCTTCTTCTAAAATAGAAGCAAGATCCATACCGTTTATTCCGGGCAGAACAATATCGGTAAGAAGGAAGTGAAAATGTGTACTGCTGCTGTTAAAAAGATCGACAGCTTCTTCAGCTGATCCGGTCGATATCACATCGTATTCTTCTCTGGACAGGTACTGCAGGATTACTGTTCTCAGAGCTTCATCATCCTCCACCAGAAGGATTCTTTCTCCCTTGCCGGATTCCGCACTTTTTGAAACCCGCACTTCGGAAGGAATGTACTCTCCCTGAACTCTCGGCAGATACACATTGAATGTTGTGCCGATACCGGGCTCGCTGCTGACATCAATAACCCCTTTACTCTGTCTTATGATGCCATATACCATCGCAAGGCCAAGACCGCTGCCCTCATCGCTGACCTTGGTGGAATAGAATGGCTCGAAGATACGTGCCCTGGTATCTGCGTTCATTCCGCTTCCCGTATCGCTGATGGACATCTGTACATATTTACCCGGCTGCAGATCAGGATTGATAACCAGAGACTGTTCGTCAACATCGATGTTACTGATATCAACTTTGAGTACTCCGCCTGATCTCATCGCGTCTCTTGCATTTATCACCAGATTTACGATAACCTGTTCGAACTGGCTTTCATCAGCGAATACGCATCCCGTCTCCTTCGAAAAGGATGTGACCAGCTTGATATCCTCACTCAGTAGCCTGCTCAGCATTCTCTGAAGCCCGGATACGACCATACTGAGATCCAGGACTCTCGGCTGGAGTATCTGCTGCCTGCTGAAAGCCAGAAGCTGTCTGGTCAGGGTGGAGGCGCGGTCAGCTGCTTTGCTTATCTCATCAGCATCCGGCCTGAGATCATGAGTATCGGGAAGATCCGCAATCATGAACTCGGAATGGGCTTTTATAACTGTAAGCAGATTATTGAAATCGTGTGCGACCCCCCCTGCCAGCCTTCCGACAGCATCAAGTTTCTGCGACTGCAGAAGCTGAGCCTCAAGTATTTTTCTGCATGTAATATCCCGTACCAGTGACTGGGTACCTTCTGCGATACCGTCCCGTTCAACAACCGCAACGCCGACCTCAAGCCATATTCTGCCTCCGCCTTTTTTAATTCCCTCGAATTCGAATCTGTCCGGAACATCTTCACCTTCAAGGCGCTTTAAGTGATATTCCCTGACCTTCTCTCTCCATTCAGGGGCAACGCATTTGAAAGGATCCATTTTCGGGATATCCTTCCTG
>JBDLJP010000232.1:0-3674 GCA_039714295.1 Candidatus Fermentibacterota bacterium | reverse complement strand
GGAGGACTAAGGAGAGAGCACTTGGTCCGATCTGACGTCGTCTCCAGGCTACCAGTGCAATCAAAAAGGAAGCAACAGCTGCGGCAAGCAGAAGAAACGCATATAGATAATTATGCTGGCTTTCAGCGGCTGAATGCTGAAAAAGAGAGGGTAGAAACAGAGATAATAAAGCTCCGCTCATTATTCCTGCCTGCAAATCCTGCTGCGGTATGTCTTCATTGCTCTATACATAGCAGTGTCCTGCTCCGATTTCTCCTACTGGTACAAATGCCATCAATACCTCATAAATATGCACCAAGTACTGCAGAAAAGCACCCTGAACCGCCGCCGGGTTCCCCCGAACCTGAACAGTACGATTCCTGAGGTAGAAACTGATATATTCCCGGTTGTATATGTTGCCGTTTTCCGTCGAAAAGGAGTAGGAATGCCAAGAGAGGTTGATGTCATAATTATCGGTGCAGGAACAGCTGGATTGTCCGCACTGGGACATGTTAGAAGAAGAACGGACAAATTCGTGATTATCAACGACGGTCCATACGGCACCACCTGTGCCAGAGTAGGCTGTATGCCCTCTAAGCTGCTCATCGAGGCTGCCGATGTGTTTCATAAAAGACGTCTCTATGATGAGATGGGTTTCAGGCTTGAAGGCACGGTGCTGGTGGATGGCAAAGCAGTTCTTAAGAGGGTAAGAGGCCTGAGAGACAGGTTTGTCTCAGGTGTACTCCGCTCAACAGACAATCTTGGTGAGCGCAACATAGCCGGCAGAGCCGTAATCCTGGCTCCTGATCTTGTTGAGGTGAACGGAGAGCAGATCCGGACAAAGGCACTGATAATCGCAGCGGGTTCCACTCCTGTAATGCCCGGGCCCTGGAGAAAATTCGGGCACAGGGTTATTACAAGTTCAACGCTCTTCGAGATGGAAGATCTCCCGGAGAGCCTTGCCGTTGTTGGTCTCGGCGCCATCGGTCTGGAAATGGCGCAGGCGTTCAGCCGTCTTGAAGTAAAAGTAACAGGATTCGATGCCCTGAATACTCTTGGCGGTATCAGCGACCCTGATGTTGCAACTTCAGCTGTTGAAATATTCAGGAAAGAATTTCCGATTCATCTGGAGAGTCATGTAACACTTGAGGAGGACGGTCCTGACAGAATGCTCGTCCGATCAGATAATTCAGAAGTTTCTGTTGAAAAGGTGCTTGTCTCGGTCGGTCGAAAACCCAATATCGCAGGCCTCGGCCTTCAGAACCTCGGTGTTCCCCTGAACGATGCGGGAATCCCGTCATTCAACCAGAACACCATGCAGGTAGGAGATCTGCCTGTATTCATAGCCGGGGACGTTAACACCCGGGTGCCCCTGCTGGCTGAAGCAGCGGACGACGGACACATAGCCGGGTACAACAGCATAAAGGATAAGAACCGCCCCTTCTGCCGAAGAACATTCCTGGGCATTGTCTTCACCCATCCCAATATTGCGGCGACAGGAACGAAATACGTAGATCTCGATATGGATGATATCGTGATCGGTTCCATGAATTACAAAGGACAGGGAAGGGCTATGTGCGCTGCAGAGAACCACGGTCTTCTCAGACTGTATGCGGAAAGAAGTACCGGTAAACTTGTCGGAGCGGAGATGGCAGTACCCGATGGAGAACATCTTGCGCATTCGATCTCATGGGCGATTCAGAGAGGACTTACCGTCTTTGAAATGCTTGAGTTGAATTTCTACCATCCGGTGACTGAAGAAGGTATCAGAGCTGCACTCAGAATGGCAGCAAGGAAAATAGAAAAAAAAGAATCCGGCCCGGAAATTCCTCTTTGTGAAGACCAGAGAATTCAGGATTAGCGCAATTGAGTCAGCTGGTGAATCTGCAGTTTCCGAGAGCGGGAGCCATAACGTTTCTAGAAAATGCTCCGAGATCTATTGCTCAAAAGAATACCAACAGTATTCACTATCTTCATACTCGGTGACCTTAATGCTTACCCCCATTACAGACTAACGACTTTTCCAAACCATAGAAAGTGCACACTTATATCCAGCACAATTCAATTAATCCTCTGCCTTTAGTAGTGTATCCAGCGGACTCTCAACAGATTTCTTCATGCCCTTCATCACATGCAGATAGACCCTTGTTGTTTCAAGGCTCTTGTGTCCGAGAAGCTCCTGTATCTCGCATAAGTCCACACCCGACATTAACAGATGGGTCGCGAACGAATGCCGGAGCGTGTGCACTGTTGCATGCTTCTGAATTCCAGATTCCCGCACAGCTTCTCTCATTGCTCTTTGCACAGTACTGGGATGTAGATGATGCCTCCGCACCTGACCGGATTCCGGATCAACGGAGGGCCCAGAAGCTGGGAATACATACTGCCATCTCCATTCCATCCCAGCTCTGGGGTACTTCCGCTCCAGAGCCATCGGCATGGAAACAGGGATTTCCGCACCCCTGAATGCCTCTCGACCCTTTGACAAGTGATCAGTAAGCTCCGGCACCAGCTTCATGCTCAGTACGGTTATCCTGTCCTTGTCACCCTTACCTCCATGCACCACTAGCGATCCGTTCTCCAGGTTCAGATCCTGCACCCGCAACCTGAGCGCTTCCTTTAATCGCATTCCACTCGAGTAGATGAGCCGCAGGATCCGCCCGGATACTCCGAAAGTCAAGGCAAGTATTGATCCGACCTCCTTCCGAGTTAGTACAATCGGAATTCTCTTCGGTTTCCTGGCCCGAACGGCATTGATTCCTTCCGGCTCCCTGCACCAAACATTACGGAAGAAAAAGAGAATCGCGTTAAAGGCTTGGTTCTGAGTCGAGGATGCCACCCGTTTCCTCAGCGCCAGGAATGAAAGATATGCAATGAACGATGAATCCTCCTTCACATCCAGCTTCTTTGAGTTGCAGAACTCAAGGAAACGAGAACTCCAATAGGAGTACGTCTTCACTGTGCTTCTAGAGTAATGACGAACGCGCAGTTTTTCCACGAGCTTTTCGATTGGATCGTGAACATTGTCGTTATCGATCATAGTTTCGGAATGCCCCGAGAAACTGACATATAACTGTACAGCATCCAAGGCCTGGCGAATCTGCCAGTCTGCTTTGTTCTCCCGTGTCAGGATATCAGAGTATTCCGCTTCATCCGGGTATCCTAAATTCCTGAAGCGCTTCACCCACCAAAGCATATACAACATCTGCCTTTCGTTCACCAGATTCAGATTCCTTAGATGTTTTTTGAAATCCTTCAATCGCTCATGCATTTCAACTCTCCTCCTTTTTGAACGGCTGCTGTTCAACCACTGAATTTCAAATGTTAGTATACATATGTTTACATTATTATGTCAATCCATGTCGGATAATTCGCCTTGACTAAGTGTATACCGTACACTATTCTCTTTCTAGATAACCAGGAATCGGATTGAACGGCTGCAGTTCAATCATTGTTATGTAGAGAAAGCGATCAAGTGAGAGGAAACATTATCTCATACATTGAAATGTGCCAGAAAGAGGGCACCAGCCTTCAGAAGGGTATGAACTTTCGTCTTAAGGGGAACCATTCAGTTATTTTGATGTCAGTTCGGGAAAATGCCCCATACGAAGATGAAATTACGGAAGATGGAACAGTCTTGATTTACGAAGGGCACGATGTTCCTAAGACAAAAGGGATATCAAATCCCAAAGGTC
>JBDLJP010000231.1:0-3699 GCA_039714295.1 Candidatus Fermentibacterota bacterium | reverse complement strand
CTGATCCCGAAGCTCAGGAAGGGCAGTTATTATCCCTCCTGGCTTCTTGAGCCTAGGAAGCGATCAGAACAGGCACTGGTCCATGTAATCAGTGAGGCCTGGGTGGAAGGAGTAAGCACCCGTAAAATGGATCGTCTTGTGAAAGCTATGGGTATTACTGGAATCTCCAGGAGCAAGGTATCAGAGATGGCGAAGAGTCTTGATGAAAAGGTTAAGTTATTCAGGAACCGTCCTCTTCGAAGTGGTCCGTACCGCTATGTGTGGCTTGATGCGACCATGGTAAAGTGCCGAGAGTGCGGCAGCGTTGATAATGTAGCAGTGGTAGTTGCCGTCGGATCGAATGACGATGGTTACAGGGAAGTACTTGGAGTAGAGGTCTTCACATCCGAGAATGAGACATCCTGGACGGCATTCCTGAGGAGTCTTGTTGAGCGGGGGCTCAGTGGGGTGAGACTGGTAACATCTGATGCTCATCCCGGTCTGAAGAAGGCCATAGCCTCTGTATTACCTGGAGCCTCATGGAACAGGTGTTACACCCATTTTAGCCGGAATGTTCTCTCCAGGCTACCGCGGAAGGCTCAGGGAAGGGCTATCGCCCTTCTCCGGAGCGTAACTGGTCAGACAGGAGCAGAGGCAGCCTGGGAGCAATACGACAGGGTTGCTGACAGATTGATATCCGATCACTCTCAACTCTCAGATCTACTGGATAATGCCAGAGAGGAAGTACTTGCTTATACAAGCTTCCCTCTTGTGCATTGGCGAAAGATCAGGACCAATAATCCTCTGGAAAATCTGAACTCCCATATCAAGAGGAGAACGAAAGTTGTGGGAATCTTCCCGAACAGAGCTTCAGTCATCAGGCTCGTGGGAATGGTGCTGCTGGAGCAACATGAAGATTGGATGATTGGAAAGGGGTACATGAACATTGAATCGCTCAGGTCATTGGATGATCACCCTGAGCTGGAGAAGATTGAATTAATAGAGTCTGAGTGCGTTGTGCTTAATACACCACGTTGACGGACGGAGCCGGTTCCCCCCCTGTGAAAGTTATCTGGAGAAAAATACGTACAGAAAGCGGAAATGGCAAATAATCATGATATTTCATTGACAAATGATGCTTTTTTGGAGTATCTTCAATTCTGGAGGTTATTAATTATGTTAAATATCAGACTAGTTCTTTCTTTGTCTGCGGCTGTGCTTCTCGCGGCATCATGCAGTGATCCCACCGGAACAATCCTGCAGGATGATCACAGTCTGGGCTGGGGTCTTGCCCTTGCCGATGCGGTTCGTGACGCTGAATTCCCCGAAGCTGTGCTGTTCATGGTCTCATGTATCGATATCAACGATGAGGGAGATCCGGAAACCGCTATACCCTGGCAGTTCTATTATGCCGAGGTGTCGGATTCAACAAACGTACTGATAGTGATGGTTCAGTACATAGGAACTACAAATCACATCTGGGAGGATTCAACATCTGTACCACTTGGTCAACTGCCTGACTACAGTGATGCCGGCCCCTGGGTAAGTGCTGCTCGAGATTCAATGGGTTCGGCTTACAGCGACTGGGAGGAATACGCCCTGGTTGTGAAGGGCAACGATTACCCTGAGTTCCCTGTGGTTCTGAATGTCGCAGTGCTGCAGTTCATGTCTCCGGATACCACCGGTCAGCTCAGTGTGATACTTGATTCGGATAACGATAATGTGCTGGGGATCATAGAGTACTGAATCAATCCTGACCTGAAAAACTATTTACCATAAGGTAGTATGAAGTTATCGAGCAGGAATCATGACAGGAAGGTACGAAACATGAAGACAATCCTATGGACAGTTCTATTACTTTCTGTTGTCTTTGCTGCAATAGCCTATGTCCCCGAGGAGACAATCCTGGCCGATTACGGAGACATGGTCTTCAGGCCGGATTCATCCACTCTTTGCATAATCACTGAGGGTGGGGACAGTGTTCTCTTCGAGAATAATCGGGACTGGGACAATGCTGAGGAATTCGCAGTCTACAAAGTTATCGACTACCTTCCCAAACAGGGTTACTGGGTTATAGAGATGGGTGGGTACGAATGGATGGAATGGCGCCTGGTGAACGGAAACACAGGTAATACTCAAACCATCATTTCGGAGCCCATCCCCAGCCCGGACGGGAATCGCCTGCTCTGCTTCAAAGAGGACCTGCGCGCGGGATTCATTCCCAATGGCATACAGGTCTGGCGTATCGATCCTGATGCAATGACGTTGGAGTTCGAGGATGTCGATGTACCCTGGGGTCCCATTGATGCTGAATGGGTAGGTGATTCCAGTGTGGTCTTCAATAAAATGAGTTACGATTGCGAAACCTGGGAAACATTAACCCTACCTGGAAGGCTGGAGCTTGGTAGCGACGGTATCTGGATTCCTGACGATCCTGCCGATTGGATTTTTACGCAGGATGAACCGGTGAATCTGGATTGACCTCGCTCTTACTGGTGCCGGTCCGTGGCTGGATGCAGCCAGAGATTCAATTGGTTCGGCTTACAGCGACCGGGAGGAATACGCCCTGGTTGTGAAGGGCAACGATTACCCTGAGTTCCCTGTGGTTCTGAATGTCGCAGTGCTGCAGTTCATGTCTCCGGATATCCTGCTCAAGGATGGAGAGGAGTAAAGATGGCATCGAAAGATTATGATGAGAGTGTAATCTCTGCTGCTCTGGATGAAGTTCTTGCGAGCACCAGGCAGAGGGAGTTGAAACACACTTTCGATGTATCTTCAGGACGATATATTTTTATTTCTGATATCCACAAAGGGGTACGGGATTGTGCGGACGATTTCAGAGCTTCCGAGAAAGCCTACAATGCCATGCTAGCATATTACAACAGTCTCGGGCATACACTGGTAATACTTGGTGATGCTGAAGAACTATGGAAGAGCCATCCGGGTCCGGTATTGAAAAAATACAGGCATTCGTATCATCTTGAAAGTAAGTACTTCCAGGATGACAGATATATCCGTATCTGGGGAAACCATGATATAACATGGCGCAACCGGAGGAATCTCAGGAAGCACTTACAGAGGGTTCTTAACGAAGGCTTTATCAGCATTATCGGGAAGAAGGCTCTGCATGTTCCTGAGGCCTGTCTTATTGAAGTTACCGATGGCGATAGCAGACTGGGGGAGATATTCCTGGTTCACGGTCATCAGGGATCCGTCAGAAGCGATAAGCGCCTGAAATGGTCAAAACTTATCGTCTTCATCTTCGCCCGTCCCATCCAGTGTTTTTTCAGGAACTCCTGGAACCCGAAAACTCCTTCCCATGATTCAGCATTGCGCAAGGATAACAACAAAGCTTTGTACAGCTGGAGTAAAAAGCAGGATGACCTGATACTCATTGCCGGACACACTCACAGGCCGGTCTTTGCCTCCGAATCACATCTTGCGAGAGTTGAACGGGATCTGAAAGAGCTGAAACCTTCTTCAGAGGGATATGTTAAGAAAAAGGCAGTGCTTGAAGCGGAACGGGAGTGGGCAATTACCCAGGAGCTGCAGATGCCTGACGATATGACTGAGGAACCAATGGAAAAGAAGTGCTATTTCAATGCGGGATGCTGCTGCTACACTGACGGCGATACTACCGCGATTGAGATATGCGACGGACAGATAAGGCTGGTGCACTGGCCCGATAAACAGGGCAATCCGAAGCCTCATATACTTCAG
>JBDLJP010000230.1:0-3762 GCA_039714295.1 Candidatus Fermentibacterota bacterium | reverse complement strand
AAACCGGAGCAGGCCGCGCCAAGGTCGTAGCAAAAGGCATTTTTTGCACCGATCTTTTCCTGCACAAAGCAGGCGGTGCTCGGGAAAAACATATCGGGAGAGAGGGTCGCAACAATGATCAGATCAAGATCTTCGGCGGCCATGCCGGCATCGGCCAAGGCCTTCTTTGCGGCTTCGGCTCCCAGATCCGAAGTGGCCTGACCGTCGGCGGCAATATGGCGTTCACGCATGCCTGTGCGAGAATGAATCCATTCATCGGAGGTATCGACGAGTTTCTCAGGCAGTTCTTACATCTATCGTATCAGCCAGAATTGAATTCAGGGAATCAGTCAGACATTCAAGCCTGGAGAGGTGATCAGTGAGTGACCAGACGCCTCCGGTTTCGGAAGAATGAGGTTTTCTGAAGAGAAATGTGGCTCCCATTGCCAGAAGAAATATCGAGATGAGAATGATTCTTGATCGCATTAAGTGTTTCCCCGGCTATCGCCTGTTAAAGACCCTGAAGACCCATGACTTCAGTCGGGTCATGGGCGCTTCCGCTGCTTTCCTCTGTACATGTTCTGAAGACCGCAGACATTTAATCAATCGTTCGATATCCACATTATCCTTGACCGTTCTTACGATCTCGGAGATCTTGAGTGACTCGCCGGGTTCGATCTTGAATATCCGCCTGTTCAGAATTGAAACGGAATCTCCAGCACTTTTCAGTGATCTGTAAAGAGGTATATCCAATTTATCGCATGCGTCAGCTATATAGGATTCGTTTTCATTCGGCTTACCGCAAAGCACTATCGCTCCCGGACCTCTGGAAAGGCTGCCTGAGAGCCTCCTCGCTACTATGGCATCTACCACTTCGTGTCTGTTTGTGCTTAGAAGAAGGGCGCTCTCGGGGTTTTCGTAGATCTCTGATATAATTTCGCTTCTGCTTCCGAATCCTGCGATGAAACCCTCTATTGGATTGTCTTTGTTCTTCTTCCATGAAATCAGGGTTTCCACTCCCAGTTCACGCCCCAGCATTCCTATCGATGGTTTTGCGAAAGATTTCACATATGGGATATACCCGAAGACAGGTATTCCTCTTTCAGCAAACCACGGGTCAAGATATTTCCGCACCTTCTCCATTTTGCTTTCAAGCACTTTGTTTATCACTACTCCGAGAAGGGGTATTTTCCTGTCATGAAAAAGGCTGCTGCAGAGTGTAAATCTGTCTATGGTCTTTCCAATACCGGCATTAAGAACAAGCAGCACAGGAATGTCCATTATACCGGCTACGCTGGCATTGCAGAGGTTGAATACAGAACCTACACCCGGATGCCCTGTTCCCTCGACTACCACCACTTCCGATGTGGACTTCAAATACTTGTAAGCCTTGAATATCTTCTTCTCTATGTCAGACGGCTGCCCATCGGAAAGAAAAGATTCGGATAATCCGGATGACATGGTGAACGGAGCGGTGTGCTCAATCGGAATATCAAGCCCGAGCGAAGTATTTACAAGAAAAGTATCCTCTCCAACCGATTCACCATCTATCAGAGTCGTCTTCTGTCCCATGGGTTTCATGAAGGATGCACCGTTTTCGCACTGTTCTTCAAGCCATGAAATCAGTCCGAGGCTGAATGTGGTTTTACCCGCATTCATATCACTTCCGGCTATATATATTCCGTTATTATCCATTTTGTCCCTAATCAGTTATCTGAAATACTATGTTCCTTTGTAAAGCCTGTCTCCGAAATCACCAAGTCCCGGAAGTATGAACCAGTTTTCATCAAGTTCTCTGTCTACGGATACTGTTATGAATGTAAGTTTATCGTAATCTCTCAGTCTGTATATCCCTTCGGGCGAGGCAACAATGCTTACCATCGTTATGTTCTCCGCCCCCTTTCCCAGAACATAGTCGATTACCCTCCGGGCTGTTCCAGCGGTTGCCAGCATAGGATCAAGGATAATGAGATCTCTTCCCTGCAGATTCGCAATGGAATCGTAAAGCCAGTCAGCCTCACCTGTTTTCTCATCCCTTCTCATCGCGATAAAAGCTACGGGAGATTCCGGGAGCAGTTCCTGAAATGGAGCAAGAAGCCCCAGCCCCGCTCTCATAACCGGAAGAAGCAGCGGGTACTCTGAGCACTCTTCACCGAGAGTGCTCTCCATTGGGGTTTCAACGGTCAGAGGCAGCGTTCCGAGGTTTCTTGTTGCTTCCACTGCAAGCATGAAACCAAGCCTGTATGCAAGTTTTCTGAAATCATCCGGCAGTGTGGAACGGTCTCTGAGTTTTGTCAGAATACTTCTTGCTACAGGATGCTCGAATTCGATGGTTTCCATAATTTTCTCCAGTATTATGTTCTGTGTTACGAACAGTCGAAAACATAAACATCCGCGAACTGTTTTGCCAGCAGTGTATCCTGCTTACAGTCTGCCGAAGGGAGCCGGTCTTGGAATTATTGAGAATACTCAGCGAAAGAGGACTTATCTACCAGATGACAGCCGAAGAGAAGCTTGCAGAGCTTCTTGATGGCTCCTCACTGAGTTTCTACATAGGTTTTGACGCGACAGCAGGCAGCCTCCACCTCGGTCACCTCGTTCCGCTTATGATCGCAAGACACCTTCAGGATCAGGGTCATAAACCGATAATTCTTGTCGGCGGAGGTACAGCTCTTGTGGGAGACCCTTCCTGCAGAAGTGCTGAACGTCCCTTCGAATCGAAAGAAACCGTTTCAACCTGGGCTGATTCCATCTCCATACAGCTCGAACATTTTCTCGATTTTAAATCACCGGACAACGGGGCTTTGCTTCTGAACAATCACAGCTGGCTTTCCGAACTGAATCATCTTGATTTTCTGAGAGATATCGGACGCCATTTCAGCGTTAACAGGATGCTGGCAGCCGAATCCGTTAAACTAAGGATGGAAACAGGTATTTCCTTTCTCGAGTTCAACTACAGTGTTCTTCAGGCTTACGATTTCCTTCACCTTCACCGTGAACATAACTGTGTTCTTCAGGTCGGCGGATCGGATCAATGGGGCAACATAGTAGCCGGCATCGATCTGATAAGACGTGCGGAAGGGGGGGGAAACCTGGGGTTTCACATGTCCCCTTGTTACGACCGCAGCCGGAGAAAAGATGAGTAAAACCCAGGCGGGGGGCGCGATATGGCTTGATCCCTCTCTGACAAGTCCATACGAGTACTACCAGTTCTGGATTAATATCGATGATAAGGATGCTGTTTATTTTCTGAAACTCTACACCTTCATTCCCATGGATGAAATAGAAAAGCTTTCACTTCTTGAAGCAGCTGAGATCAGGCTTGTCAAGGAAAGGCTTGCCTTTGAGGCTACATCCCTTACGCACGGCCGTGAGGAAGCTCTTAAGGCGGAAAAGGCATCCCGCGCCCTCTTCGCCGGAAACGGTAATCAGGAGGATGTTCCAAGCCTTGAAATCCCCCTTGAAAGACTCAGGAACGGTGTATCATGCCTTGACCTGTTTGTCGAGACCGGACTCTGCCCCAGCAGAGGCGAGGTCAGGAGACTTGCCAAACAGGGCGGTCTTTACATTGAGAACAATCGCGTAAGCGATCCGGTTGATAATCTCGACCCCGCGGACACACCTGACAGCATTCTCCTCCGAGCCGGTAAAAAGCGGTATTGCAGAGTCATCTTCAACTGATTATCTCTTGGAACTCAGAAAGCGAAGATTAGTATCCGATTTTGAAGGAGGAAGCATTACCTCCGATGGGGGCGGTCTGCTGCTTCGTGAAGCGGATCATTC
>JBDLJP010000229.1:0-3762 GCA_039714295.1 Candidatus Fermentibacterota bacterium | reverse complement strand
CCGCTGCTCAGGGGTTCTTCGTTATCGGACCATCCGGCTATGTCAGGGTTTGTAATCATTCGGAAAAAAGGCTCGATCATTTCCTGAACTGGAAGAATCTGAAAAACAACGAATACTGGAACACATTCAGAATGAAAAAATACCTTCCCTCCGAGTGCGGAGATTGCGGTTTGAAATTCGACTGCGACGGCGGATGCAGAGAGGCAGCTCACATAACAGGGGGGAAAGTGGATTCAATGGATCCGCTGCTGTTGACGATTTAGTATTAAACATAGTAGTCTATGCTTTCAAAATTCAGAACTGGAGATCGATACACTATCAGAATATTAAGGAGAATGGTATGGAGAAACTGAAGTGGAATGACAATCTGTCGGTTGGCGTTGATTTGATCGACTCCCAGCATAAGAAGTGGATAGAGTACTATAACAGTGCGGCCCAGGCTCTTCATTCAATGCAGGGATCGACGAAGATAGCCAGCACACTGGGTTTCCTTATTGACTATACGGAGGAGCATTTCGCGACAGAAGAGAAGCATATGCAGAAGCACGCTTATCCCGGATACGAGGATCACAGGGCTATACACCGGAAACTCAGTAAAACTCTGTCCGATCTTGTAGAGGATTATGAGGAGGATGGTGTGACGAATCCCCTTGTCAATTCAGTCGATACTTTCCTGCGAAACTGGCTGATCAACCATATCATCGATGTTGATATGAAGTTCGGAGAATATCTGGGTGATAAGGGTATCTCTCTATCTGACTGACGGTGCGACCCGATTCTGAGATAACTCCCGGTGTCGTTCCGATGGAATAGTACCTGTACCTGTCTGGTATTGTCTTAGCATATGAACAGCTTTCACAGAATTGGGAGATGATATGAAAACACTGCTGGTCTTTGTTGTGATGGTGCTGTTAATACTGACAGCTGCATGCGGAAGCGGAGTCGCGACCCCCGGAAACGTGATAAGAAGCGCTCTGCCGGAGAAAACACATACACTTACCGATGCCTGGCCGACGGCCTGCAGCGCTCTTTTAGCCCGGGGCCGTCCTGTTCAGCCGGATACCTATACCGCTGTTCATGATGTTTCCGGAAGCGGCATTATTGTTATTGATGTAAGAAGCTACGATTTCGATCCTATGGCCGTTGTAATAGACGGGGAGGGAAATCCTGTTGCAATAAGCACCGCCTGGAAAGGGATCAGCGCAAGGATCGTGCTTGATGGAGTCCCGGCAGGGGGGAAACTCCTTGTCTTCTCACCTGATGATACCAGGGGTCTTTACGATGTTGTTGTTGAGGAAGGAACTTCTGAGGATCTTGAAACATTTATCGATGCCACCGATTTTTCCAGCGGAAGTATAGCAGGCTGGATCGAAGCGGACAGCTACAACGCCTACCTTGACAACATCCTGAGAGAAGCGCTTGAAAACGATGTCTACATATATAATTACTCCCAGGCTAAGCTCTTTCCTTTCAGAGTGGAGAGCGAAGAACTGGTTTCGCTGTCACTGGAATCCGATGAATTCGATCCCTATCTTGTTCTATTGTCCGTTGAAGATGGAACTTATACATTCGTGGAGTACAATGATGATTACAACGGTTCTTACTCCAGGATAGTAAGAGAGCTGGATACAGGAGACTACATAGCGCTTGTCATGCCCTACTCCGCCGGTGGTCAGGGAAGATTTACTCTCAGTATGGAAGTCATCGATGCGGAAGCACTGGAAAAAGTAGAAACTGCCGCTTCGCTTACGGATGTGGACTATACCGCTGAAATCACCCTTGACAGGAATTTCGCGATCGCCTGGTGGACGGATATGGCGGATAACTGGGAAGTGCCTGGCTTCCTCACACCTTTCACTCCCGTGGCAGCCTTTACATTTACTGTAGATAATATTTCCGTTTATGAATTGAATGCTTCCGGAGATATGGATGTTTGCCTTACGCTCATCAAGATCGATCCTGAAGGAACCGTACAGTACATTGCTTCAAACGATGATTACCCTGACCTCGGTTCCGACTCAAGAATCATTCAACCCCTCCTTCAGGGTGAGTACATCGCCCTTGTTTCACCCTACAGCGGTTCGGTTGAAGATGATGTGATATTCTCATGGTCCGAAGATGACGAGGGTATAAGCTCCCTCAGAGCAGGCAGATCAACAGATGCATACGCTTCCTACGAAACCGAAAGCCTCATTTACAGACTCAACCTTCAGGAGGGCAGCAGCTACTCGATATCAGTGGTAAGTGATGAACTGGATACTGTTGTAACGCTGATTCTGCCTGACGGAGAGAATCTGTACGATGATGATGGCGGGGATGACACTAACTCCCTTCTGTCTTTTACCGTAAACGAAGATCAGGCCGGAGAGAGTTTTCTCATTGTCGGAAAGTACTCCTCGGGAGAAGGAACTTTCAGCATTCTGCTGGAAGAGACATCAAGGTAGAATAGGTTTATCAGGGGCTGCCAGTCAGGGCGGTCCCTGATATCCACCCGCGAATCCTGCACGGTCGCGAATGTATTTTATGAATTCTACCGGTTATTGTTTTTTTCCGGGAGCAGTGATCTCATATTGATCGTTGAAGGGATAACTGGATAGTCAATAACAACCCTGTATGTCCTGAACTTCAAAGGATCCCATTGAAGCTTGTCGAACACATCCTCTATCATGTCAGTATACCATTGTATATAAGGTGTATATGTAGCGTTAACCCCCATTCCGAGTCTACGGATTGAAACATTCATCGGGAGGGTGCTGTGGGGGTTTCGATATTCCACCGGCATCGACCAGTCGTATCCTGTAAACTCTCCGAATATGAACAGCTCAGGATCATGGGGACCGATGAGATCCAAGTGGACTATCTGATCAAAAACAAGCCTTTCCACCGGTGTTCTCGCTCTGACTGAAACCTCCCTGTATCTGTCTTCCCTGGTTCTGTAACTCTTAAAAACATTCCTGGATATTTGAGCCGTAATACATGTAATCGACTCAGTATTGCCGATAGGAGCTTCCTCAAGCTCATGTACCGTGCGTCCTGCCCGTTTGCGGGAACTTATAACATTCGGTAGAGGTTTAGAACAGAAGCTGTGGTAAAACGGCACATTCATAGGGTTGTTCTGATCGGGTTCTGTTTTTTCAATAGGCTCGACTTTTACCAGGCTTTTCGGAACACTATCATCATCTGTGAAATAGGCCCATTCAAGCAGCCAGGGAACATTCGGTCTGTTCCGCCTGAAATCAATAAATCCTCTGATGCTTGCAACATCATGGTATTCTCCATCTGTCGAGGGGGAGAAAATCCATGTGCACAGCTGTGCGCCGGCCTGTGCCCCCAGGAGATGACTGTAAGCTGTAAAGGCTGCCTTCTGTTGAGACAGGTAGGCTTTAGACCGGCCTTTGTCTGAACAGGAGAGCAGCATAAGGTCGAATTCCTTCCGGCTGTCTGCATGCTTTTCAACCAGTGTGTCGAATTGTTCGCATGCATCCTTTGCTCTCTGAATAAGTTTCTTGGGTGTGCCCAGTTTTCTGCAGCTTTTCATGAAACTTGTACAGGCAGCTTTTCCCGGTACGAACTGAGCGGCGATAAAAGGGTCTACTTCGCAGGCGACGTTGTAGATCTTCCATCCGAGTTTTTTATCTATCTTCAGTTTTTTGTAAACATCTTTGTGCATGCAGGCTCTAGCGAAAACATTCCATCAAAACCACCAACATCTCCAAATGCATCGTAACATATCAACTGGTGCCCTGTATGAATGTGTCTATC
>JBDLJP010000228.1:0-3808 GCA_039714295.1 Candidatus Fermentibacterota bacterium | reverse complement strand
CGCCACCGTCGCCACCGTTTGGACCGCCCTTTGCAACAAACGCTTCTCTCCGGAAAGAGACTATGCCATCTCCTCCCTTTCCACCGCATACCTCTATGGATACTAGATCAATAAATCTGGTTCGCAATAGTTAATCCCCTATTCATAAATAATCCTGCATAAAGTATATCCCGATACTTCAGTAACATATTCATACCTGCCGGAGTGAAGATACTGAATACAGGATTCAAGATCGGCGGGCATGGGATCTGAAGACTGAAAATATATATAGTCTGCATTCATCCTTTGAAGCAGTTCCATTTCCTCTTCGAGTTCATCAGCCAGAAACAATCGTCTGCCAATGGGATGATTTTCCAGCACAATAACCGCATGATCAGAAAAGTACCTTTCCCTCTTCCAGATAGATAGAAGCCTGGAACCTTCGGGAAGATTCTCATTGCACCATTCATGAAGCGCTTTCACCGCAACAGTATTCGGCGGTCTGAAATCAAGAGAGGAGGACATCCCGGGAAAAGCGGCTACATACCTGAGTCGAGGATAAAGCGATGCTGACAACGCAGCAGCAAGCAGGAATGCATAGAATGATATACGCTGGAATCCCTGTTCTTCTGTCCATCTGATTCCAGCTGCCGCCATAAATGGTGACATTAGAAAAGCGTACTTTGCACCCCATCTGAGAGGATTGAATGCGAATGAGGCGATGATGCAGTATGTAAGAAGAGCAATCAGGGGGAGCAGGGCCAGAGAGAGTTTCCGCCGGATCGCCAGAGAAATGATACCCATCAGAAAAAATATCGCGGGCAGTCCCCATGAAGAGACTAATTCTGAAACATTCCTGTATAATGGTTCAGGTTCTGTATTAACCAGCTGATCATTGGGGTCTGCGTTCATTCTGGCCAGTTCGGTCATCCTGGGAACTTCCAGAAGCAGATGATCCTCATCGGCTTCGAAAAATGGAACAGGATAAGGATAGAACGGGGTTCCAGTGTGCAGAGTCGTTCTGACAGCGAACGAAAGCGGAACAATCGCCAGAATCGCGATCCAGGCAAGCATACTCCTGTACTTTCTGTATACGGGAACTGATAATACAAGCAGAAGAAAAGACGGGAGCAGCACGTACGCTGTGAGTTTGGTGCCAAGAGCCAATCCCATGGCAAGAAATGGAACCGGATCGAATTTACCGTTTTCAGTAATGTACCCTCTGTACATCATGCATATGGCAAGAGTAGAGAAGTACAGAACCGTCATCTCTATTTTTGGAAGTGAAGCCCACCCGGCAAGCATGGATGTAGCCATGCAGGCAATGACCGTTACCAGCAGACCGTTTTTCCCTTTTCCAAGGATATTCCATGCCGCATAAGCGGACAGCAGAAGCATACTCATCTGGAATACCTGCAGAATGGACAGCTGATCGGTTCTCGATTGAGAAAGTGAAGCAGGCCACGAGGCAAGTATCTCACCAATCAGTGGCAACCCGGACAGGATATTTTCCTCAAGGTAGAAAATCCTTCCGGAAGAGAGCCATCGATCAGGCTGTACTGCATATGTTACTAACGCATCAGGATTTGTCTGCGGCTCAGATGCCTGCATCGTATTCGAAATCAGGATGAAAAAAGCAACAGACAGGAGGATCAGCCATTTGATGCCCGGGAATTCAAAACGAGTATACTCCCTCCTGTTCCGTACCAAGGCTGCTGTTCGGATCAACGCACCGATAAGAAGAACTGCAGTAAGTACTGGTCTGCTGAAAATTCCCATGAGACTGAGCGGGATCGATAAGACTATCAGAGAGAGTAGACCAGCAAAATGAACGGGTATTCTGCAACCGGATTTTCTTACATAGTAACGGGCAATCTGCCCGAATCCACAGACAGCGGACCAGAACACTGTCAGACGGATAATAATCCATAGAAACTCAAGAATCCGGTTCAATATTTCCCTTCGATCAGACTGGAGAATAATGGAGATTGTATCCGCAATCGTATCAGAATGTCAATACTGGTTATCTTCAACCCTTAAAACCAGCATTTTGCTTTCATGTGTTATAGGAATATTATATGGTTGTATTGAAATGACCAAGTAACAGGATATCACAGTATTCTAATACCTTGTAAGAGGAACTCATTGCGTTATTCAACTGCCGGGTTATACCCATTGATGATACTTCTGCTTGTATCTTTAGCAGTCCTCTCTGTATTCCATACCTATCCTTACGATAATGTAGTAACCAGGTGGGCTCTTGCAAGACAACTGATCGATAACGGTTCAATTATCATAGATCCCTACACCGAATACACAAATGACAGAGCATTTGCAAATGGTCACTACTACTGCGATAAAGCTGTTCTTACATCGATAACAGCAGCTGTTCCTTACGGCATCGCAAAAACTGTAACTGAACTGACGGAACTTGAAATACCCCCATCAGCGTACAGGTACATCGCTGAGCGTCTTTCAGCGGGTATCTCATTCGTACTTCTCATGTTTTTCATGCTTAAGGAACTAAGGAAGTCCGGGAATCCTCTGTTTCTTCCCCTCCTTGCCCTCGGTGCGGGAAGCATTCTTCTGCCTTACTCAACCCTGCTTTACGGTCATGTTCCAGCCGCGTTTTTTCTTTTCATGAGCTTCTATTGTCAGAACAGGCGAAAATACATACAGGCGGATATCTTCGGCGCACTGGCAGCGGCAACTGAATTCCCTGTAATAGTGCCTTTCCTGATTCTTGCGGTCTATCGCGGAAGACAATACTGGAAACCCCTTAGATTTCTACAGCTTGCCGGTATGTTGATTCTGGCCTTTATGCCGCAACTCATTCACAACTGGATCTCCTTCGGCAGCCCGTTAATCATGGGTTACTCACTGGAAACAGCTGAAGCTTTCAGCGGAATGAGCAGAGGGCTTTTCGGTTTCACGCTCCCTTCCCTCCAATCGATCTACCTTCTTCTGCTCTCACCTGAACGGGGGCTTTTCTTCTACATGCCCTGGGCGGCTCTGGGATTTGCAGGATTTTTTATCAATAAGCGTTTCACTTCAGTTCTGAAAACAGATCCGCTTCCCTTGATAACGGTCTCGTATACACTTCTTTTTTCCGCCTACTATATGCCGTCAGGAGGCTGGGCTTTCGGCTCCAGGCACCTGATCCCGGTAATACCTTTTCTTGCGGTGGGACTTGCGAAATTCATAACCTTAAGCAGAAAACATCTGTTCATGGCAGCTGTTCTTGTGCTGCCGTCGATTCTCATCGCACTTATCGGTACGTATGGAGAAATTCACCAGCCTGTTCATCCTTTTGATCATCCCGTTCCCCTCCCCCAGCTGAATATCGGTCTGACAATGATGCTGGACGGACATCACTCACTCTGGCTGTTCGGCATTGCCGGAATGCTGATAGTGGCTATAGGTCTGCTTATTCTCTGGAGTATTTCGCTGAAAAAGAGCCTGTTCACCCCGAGAGGAATCGCAGTACTCGTCTTATGGTCTCTGCTTACTGTTCCATCAATATTCAAGGACTGGGGCGGAAAAACGGACTATTACAGAGGAGTTCTTGCAGAACACAGGCAGGAATGGAGTATGGCTGCCGATTATTACGAAGCCGCACTGGAAGATCCGTCCGCGCCTGAAATTATCCGTGAAAGATGTGAATTCTGCAGATCAATGCAGCTGCATTATCGGAGTACCGTACTGGAAATCTGACTTATTACCAGCTTGTCACACCATCATTAATACTGCCATGCTGTGCAATACCGTCGGGGCAGGGAATATTGTAAGTGTTATCATCCTGGTTAACCAGATCCCTTATTCCAGCAGT
>JBDLJP010000227.1:0-3821 GCA_039714295.1 Candidatus Fermentibacterota bacterium | reverse complement strand
TGTACGGTAACTCTGATTGGAAATGCCGGATCTCTCACGATCTCAAGACCGTCTATCTCCGTGAAGGGACCTTCCAGTTCCCCGTGGCCTATCACAGCAGCTTCAACATCTGAACCCCAACTGTCGTTATCCATGCTGCTACCCGAAGGTGCACACGTCGATTCACAGCAGACATCATCGAAATATGTTCTCTGAGGATTACTCTGCTTCAGGGGTATCTGTATCAGCAGGACCATATTGAGGTTACTCTCCTCGGAGATTTCTGCGGGATCTCCGCCGCTGTTTGCGTAGTCAACTCTGAAATCCGAAATCCTCTGCCCCGTTAAGCTGGCCCGCTCCCCGTCTTCGTTGAAGAACAGCCTCTGACCCCAGCTCCATGAACCCGGGACTGCGTCTCTGACATTATCTATCACGGTCACACTGGTGCCTTCTCTTGTGACAAGAACAGTGAGTACAGCCGGATTACTTTCATAAGACTGATAGTTGAAAAGCACAGGATTGAAAGTAGCATTTCCCGAGTTCGGAATTGGAAGGAACACCGCCTGTGCGCTTACAAGAACGGAGCTGTCACGCGCTGCAAGAAGACTGTATTCGTCCCCGTCCCATGATTGGGGATCGTGGAGGTAATACCTGATATTGTCTACGAAATCAGTGAGAGAGACAGGCGCAAGATCTTCTCCTATCTCATTCCCAACCAGCAGATAGAAATTGTCCGGATCGAGGTCTGCAGAAATATCATGGAAATTCGGAAACCTTATAACCGGCATGCAGGTAAGGGTGGGCTGTTCCGCTTCATTCTCATAACTGTGAACCTGTATCGTCATATCGGAGATATTTGGCCCCCAGCATGAGCCGGAATAACGTCCGGTATCCTCCCAGGTTACATTCACCACATCGAGCCCGTATCCGCCTGCCATTTTCCTGATATTCTGATCCCAGACCATTTCGGATACCCTTTGAACTACTTCCTGATAATTGTCATCTGCCGATCTGCCCGGACAGAAGTATCCGGCTACTGATACAGATAGAATCATCAGTGATGTCATTGCATTCAGAAACATTCCAAACCTCCCGTGTTGTTTTCACTGCTGTTACAGGAAGAAGGCTGATATTATTCCATCAGGCAGGCACGGCTGAAGGGAGGCGTGTGACTGCTGAAAGGTTGACGGGAAGTCAGGATAGAGTTTAATTATTCAAAGAACAGCAGTTACTGAAACAATCAGGGGAGGGGAAATGGAAAAGAACAAGCTCTTTAACCAGGGTGTGGATCTTCTTAAGCCTGAGATGCTGCCTTTCTACGAAATGGTGGAACTCAGCGGTGGCGACGCGATGATGTTTCAGGGAGAACTTACAACGGATTTTTTTATCATCAAATCGGGGAAGCTGGAGGTTATCGAAGGCAGTGGCGGCAAGGCAGTCAGTCTTGATATCCTGGGAGCAGGTGATGTCTTCGGTGAGATGTCATTCTTTGATGGAGGGGGGCGGTCTGCCACTGTTCGGTCATCGGGTAAATCAGTTCTATACAGGCTGACCCGTGAGCATCTTGCCGATATGGCAGGAACAGAGCCGCAGCTTGCCATGGAATATCTGATTATTCTTGGAAAACTGATTTCTGGAAAGCTCAGAAGGATAGATAGAATGATAGCGGGAGTTACAGGAGATCAGAAAGTGAAGAAAGACCCTGATCTGAAGAAACTTGTTTTCAAGATCAGAAGAGCAATGAGGTGCAGGAAAGATATATTCTGATCGGAAGCGACGGAGCTCAGCTCCGCCGCCATCCGGGAATGAACTGCCCTAGAATACGTTGAACAGCCTGAGAAAATCGATAAGCTGGTATTCAAAAGAGAGAAGATCCGCACCGTTGGTGAAGACGCTGTCAACGTAGATTTCAGCGTAATGATCATTGTTCAGCTGCACGAACATCCAGTTGAAATCGGTTACCTGTACGGAATCGACCCATTCAAGGGAAGAGTGCTCAGGAGCAACATTTCCATGGCATCCCCTCGGACAGAGTTTCGTGTCGTTCCCGCCGGGATACTGAGCAGGATTATGATTGCCCGAGTAGATGTAAATCTTACTTTCAGCTATTCCGATATAGATGTCCTGGGCGAAATCGGCAGAGTCGGCGCAACCGAGTTCCCAACCCGTACCATCACTGTAGAAAGCCAGACCATTCGTAGTTGAATCTGCCCTGAGCTCCCGCTCAAGAATTGAAGCTGCCGCTCTGGAATTTACTCTGTTCGAGAAACCCGCAGAGTAATCCAGACCGTAGGAAGCCTTTATCTCGTAATAGCCGGTCGATGATGCTATATGCGTCCAGGTTGTATCAGCTGTAACACCGGGCTCACCCCAGTCTCCGGGTAGAGTTGTGGCGTAGTAGATGTGGTATCCGTCCACCTCAACATCGAGTGCGTCCCAGACCAGAACAACCGAATCTCCTCTGGATGCCGTCTCGTCTATTATCAGGTTCTGCACATCTGGTAGAGATCCGGATGGTGCCGAAGGATCGTTCGAACAGCCTGCAATAGCTACAATCAGTATTGCAGCAGCAGCAAGATACTTTTTCATACCACTCTCCATTCTGTTACCGAACTCAATTCATAATGAGAATATCTAATACTACCCGCGAAAACAATCCCCTTGCAAAATAGTAAACAATTGTTTACATACGTATTATGAAATATGTTATTACGCCCGTTCGAAGCTGGTACTCGTTCAGGTACGGTGTAGAGTCCCCTGCATCGCTTGCGGAGGGGATTGCGGAACGAGGTTACAGCGGGGGTATACTCACTGATTCCAGTGTTGTAACCGGTCAGCTGGAATTTGCTTCGGCATGCAGGAAGAATGGTATCACAGGAGCTGCGGGGGCTTTTCTTACGATCAGAGGAAGAAAGGTGCTTTTTGCAGCTCTCGAAGGCGGGTGGAGAGACCTGTGCAGCCTTATCACCTCAACAATGGCTCCGGAGCGGGTCTCGACTGAGGAAATACTGGCAGCATGCACAAGAGTGGCGGGGATAGTGGACAATCCTTGCGAGGCAGGGGTGCTGAAGAATGAACTGGGATTTGCAGGACCGATATTCGTCTCTGTTTTCCCTGAGTTCATGTCCGGCCGAAAAGCCGCCTTGACAGAGTATCAGATTCTTGGACAGGGATGCCGCCCTCTGGCATCCTGGCCTGTTCTATTCAAAGATTCCGGCAGTATTGAAGCTCACAGGATTCTACGCGGGGGATATCTGGCAATCGAGAAAAAAAACCCGGATGACAGTGAATTCGCCACTGAGAACAATGTGATCCCTGATGTTGAGAGATTCGAAGCAGGTTTCAGGGGTGCCGAGCATTCATTGATGGAAAACAGACGGCTCTCGGAACTTATTTCAACAGAACCCTCTGCAGCAGGTAAAATAAGGAAGAGAATCCTTCCGGAGGAAAAGGTACTTACGGGGATCGTGAAGGAAAGGCTGATATCTCTCTACGATGGAAGCCCATCTGCCCGATCCAGGTCGGAAATGGAGTTCAAAGTTATATGCGAGAACGGGCTGGCCGGTTATTTCCTCCGGTTTTACGAAATCATCGAGTACTGCAGGAAAAAAGGTATCGCAGTATCAGCCAGGGGTTCCGCCGGGGGCAGCATCACTGCGTACCTTCTGGGCATATCCATAATCTGTCCCATTCAGCATGGACTGTCATTCTCACGATTTTTCAACATTCTAAGGTCGAGACCGCCTGATATAGACCTTGATATTGACAGCTCAAGGAGGGATGAAGTCATGAAATGGTTTCTCGGGAAGGCAGGAAGATACGGGGCTGCCGTTTCACAGATA
>JBDLJP010000226.1:0-3978 GCA_039714295.1 Candidatus Fermentibacterota bacterium | reverse complement strand
TACATGAGTTCATCGGAGTTATCGATCATGAGACCCTGACCGAGAGAGATGTTGTAGTTACCCAGTACAACCTGGTTCACGATTCCGATATTTTCCATCGAAACAAAGCCCTTGGCTATATCGAATCTGTCATTCAGGTCACCAAGTTCAATATCCGAGACCAGCCCGAATCCGGATGTGGAATTCCTTCCTCGAGAGAGTCTGACGCCCCCGCGGAATCTGTCTCCCAGTCCGACACGAACACGGTGTTCCCATCCGGTTACATTTACCGCTCCCAGCAGCTCTGCATGTTCGCTTTCAAGCCTTTCGGCCCATGCGATGCTGTCCGCTCCGGTATACCCTCTTCCCTCTTCAAGATCACATATGGCGGAGTGGAGATCACTCAGAGCCATGCTTAAGCCGTCTTCAGAGCCGTCTCTGCCGTCGCCTCCGTCAATGACCATCCTGTAACTGCCGAAAAACTCCATGGAACGTAGATCAAGCTCACGAACTGACACGTAATCCCTCAGATTCCGGTATCCGTAGTACGTTAGATCGTCCGCATTCCGAAGAGAGTAGATACTGGAAACGGGCCCCAGTGTGTTAAGCCTTCTCTCAACCGCCGCGGCATCGATGAGGCTGACCCGATCAAGGCTTCGAAGCTGCCAGGATGTAGCCGAATTTATTGGAATGGGGCGAAGAAGGTAATTTTCCCACATATCCACAGCTGCGTCACCCGGTCCGTCTTCGGTGGCAAGCCGTTCCATGATGCTGATGATATCAGGGGAAATCCTCCCCTCTGAGGGGGGGACAACCACACAGATATTTTTAAGGTACTCAAGCTCCTCTGCACCGAACCCGGGTATCTCCATTATGTCGTAGATACTCAGGAGACCGCCAGTTTCGTAGATATACGCATAAAGGTCCGATGCCTGCTGTGAGTCGAGCCCGTCAAGCTCCTGCAGTTCATGCAGCGTTGCCGTGTTCAGATCGAATCCTCCCGGGACAACAAGACCCAGGCAGACAGCAAGTATCAGACTAGAAATCATAAGTCACCCCGAACTGATGAGTCAGGTCAAGCTGAGGATGAGTAATAACAGCGTATTTCAGGGAGATACCTGCAATCGAAGCATCCAGACCGCCTGATATGGTGACAGGGTTGCTTTGAACACCGGCAAGGATCGTTACAACTCCGAGTGGAAGAGACTGACCCGCATGAATTCTCATGCCGTTGAAATCCCTGGAAAAAGTCAGAGCGGAGATCATGTTCGTGGCCGGCTCATATCTGAGTCCTACATCGATCCTCCTTCTGAGATATTCGCTGCTTTCACCCAGCCTTGCCTGGAAGGGATTTCTTACCGCCGCGGCAAGAAGCCACCTGCTGTACATCCTTACCTGGAATCCCATATTCACTGCCATAGCGGCAGCGTCGCCGTATTCGGAAACTCCATGTGCAATCGATGCCCTGCAGATCACAGGCTGCAGTCCGAATGACATGTCATCCGTAAGCATTCCGGCGAAAGTAACTGCGGCCATCTGTTCGCTGTAGAGATCTCCACCGAAATATCGGAGATTAACTCCTACCCTCCATCTTCCGCTGAGATGAAATGCTCCGTCAATTCCATAGGTTCCCAAATCCATGTTTGAAAACGGAAGCCTGCCTGAAACTGTGATGGTTCTGCTGCTGTTTCCCGCTACGGCAGCGGGATTGAAAAGAGCCGATTCTACGCCGTATAGCACAACACCAGTGCCTCCCATAGCCCCGGAGGCTATGCCTATCTCAAGTTCCTCGAAAGCTGCTTCTGAGTGCCCTGCCAGAATCAGAAGGGCAAAGAAAAATACTGCTGGTTTGAAACGCATCATTGCCACCTCAATTCAGCGGAGCTGCTACAACAACCGTCTCGGTTGTCGTATACCGCTTGCCGTCTGCATCCACACCTTCCAGCAGTACCACATAGGGTCCTATTGGAAGAATTTCTCCGGAATCATTCTTTCCGTTCCACTGGACAACATCTCCTGAAGGACGTGAATCGGCCAGATGCCTTACATCCCTTCCGGATCTATCGAAAACGGTAAGTGTAAATCTCATATCGGACGGACCGCCGTACTCCATGTTCAGAATCTCGCCAAGTGAAGGAGCAAATGGATTGGCGGTAAGCAGTGTAAGATGAAAACCGTCTGAAATGGAAGGCTGGTAGATCTCCAGATCGGACTGGTACCTTGGCAGCAGCTGATAACCGCTGTCGTAAGGCGGCTCGGAATCGTACTGACCTCCGATGCCTGTAAGGAACAGGCGTGTTCCAGCAACGATGCTCGAAAGATCTATTCCAGTCGTTTCGTTCACACGGACGGCAACAGCCGTCTGTCCGTTCCATACGCTGAAATTGAAACCTCCTCCTGCAGATTCGGGAGTATTCGCAACGGTCACCCACTGTCCTGAGGCGCTGTTTCCCAGCGCGAGAAGAAGGCCTTCAACACCCTCACTGACTCCCTGATTCAGACCAAGAAGAAGGGGAGCCGGAACTCCCGGGGTATCGATATAAACGAAATCCGATGATGATGATGGGGATATTTCAACCAGACCGTTGTACTGCATGATCTCTCCGGTTATCCTCCATCGTTCTCCAGCCGTTATAGTCCCCGGACTGGATGAACTGTACGCGTATACATTTATACCCGCCGTTTCGTCCTGCACATAGAAACTCAAACCTGTTGTAGAAAAAAGAGTCCCCTCGCAGGTGGCAATTCCTTCAACAGTCAATATTTCACCCAGATGGTCGGGAATTCCGTCCCCATTGAGATCTTCTCTGGCTTCCCCAATGGTTACTGTCTGGGCTCCGGCCAACCCGATGAACATTGTTAGAATCAGAACCGGGAAACTATTTCTCATCGTCTCCCCTTTCATTATTATGTATTGGTCAATCCAGTTCGGACCCAAGCTCAGCATCCGCGAGCCTTGCAGCCCTGTTAAGAGCATCCTCTGCGCTCATACTTCCGTAGAGCGCGATTTCAACAGCTTCCGAGAGAAACAATCTGCCGTCGTACCAGAATGTTCTCTGAGGCTCGAATTGTGCGTACTCCACCTGAAGCATTACATCCATCAGTCCGGGGTACTTCTGAAAACGTTCCTGTATTTCGGGATAATCTAGAGAACTGCTGGTTGCCGGGATATAACCCGTGGCAGCGCTCCATCTTGCCTGCTGCATGGGCTCTGTGAACCATTTAATGAATTCCCATGCGGCTTCGATCTCGACGGAATCGGATTTAAACAGGATCACATTGGTTCCGGCTATGACAACTGCCTGTTCCCTGTCCCGCGGAAGAGGAGCTATCCCCAAAGTAAAAACACTCTCTCCGTTCTCCTCCATTCTTTGCATGTTCTTCTCCATGAAAGCCAGGGAGACAGTGGATCCCTGCACAATCCCGACCGTACCATCGGCAAAGTCATTCTGGTGCGTGTAACCGGAAGATATCCTTGCGGATCCGTCGGTGTAAATCAAGTCTATCATCAGCTGCAGAGCGTCTATTCCCTCTGGGGAGGCAAAAGCGGTTCTGGTGCTGTCACTGTTGAGAAGTGTCCCGCCTCTCTGGAGGAGCAGGTTCTCGAACATCCCTACGCTGGGAGTGAAAGCGGTTCCCCAGCGATCGCAGTCGTCAAGCAGGTCTCCGTCGTTATTCCCGTCAATGGTAAGTGCCATAAGCACGGTACGGTATTCCTCCCACGTCCGGGGAGGCTGCAGGTCAAGACTGTCCATAATCTCAACATTGTAGTAGAGAGCCTGTACACTCTTGTTGAAGGGAAAGCTGTAAATGCGGCTGCCGTAGGTATTATTGCGCTGAAAGACCGGAAAAAAGTCGTTGTTCCAGCGCTCGGTGATCTCCTCGGAATCAAGTTCCATCAGCGAATCAAGCGGAACGAGAGTATTACCTCTTATGAGTTGTGATGTCCAGGTTTCGTAGGCCTGTGCAACCACTGGTGTATCCCCTGCCAGAAAATAC
>JBDLJP010000225.1:0-3985 GCA_039714295.1 Candidatus Fermentibacterota bacterium | reverse complement strand
CTCAACTGTCTTAAGATGGAGGATCTTTCAGTGATCCCGATTCCCTGAAGTTTGAACTGAATGACATGGTACTGCCCGGGAAGAAAAGAAAAGCCGCCGGCGAGAGGTGTATTGTCCAGCCATCCTGTTTCAAGCCCGGCCCATCTGTCAGGGCACATGGGAGCCAGCATATGAAGAAGGCTTGAGAGGAGGTCAGTCGCAGCTTTTCTTGCGAACCATACCGGTGCACCTTCCTCGGAAGTGGTTCCTGATATGTCAAATTCCCATCCTTCTCTTCTGCAGGCAATAGAGAGATACTCTGCTAGTGAGTGCGGTTCAGAAGAGGAAGAAAGAGCCCCAGGACCCAGGGTGGTTGCATCTGCTATACCAGCTCTGTTCGAATCGAGAACTGTGTGAAGGATATTCTCTCCCGATCTCGGAGTCCTCATGCGGCTGAAGCATTTCATTCCTTTCCATATGAATTCAACAGGCTCGGGTATAAAGACGCCCGCCAGCGCTGCTCTGTACTGGGAAAGAAGAGCAGGAGAACCGATTCTGTTAAGGATTCTGGCCGCATTCTGGCCGCTTACCTGTTCAGAACCTACTCCGGTAGCTTCCTGAAACCAGCCGTTCCAGGATACTATTTCCCCGTCGGGAGTGTATTCTGCTTCTCCACCAGGGTACGTTTGCCTTATTGATGAACCGGATGAGCCTTCGGAAGGGAGCAGGGTCCAGGTAATGAGAAAACCGCTGCCGGTCGGATAGATCTCTTCAATATAACCCTGATGGTTCTCAAGCCTGGCACTTTTCTTTCCGGAGGCGGAAAGGTGGTTGACGGGACAGTCGAAACACTGTCTGGAATTACCGTAGAACTGGAAGCAGTGCGAGATGCCAAGGGATCTTCCATGCCAGAGCACTTTTGTATCCTTCATAAAAACAGCCTGCAGCTGAGAGAAGTCAGGAAGATTCGTATCATCCATACGCAGTTTGTCAAGATCGATCTTGTTTAGTTTTTTTCCGAATGCATCGATTGACTTGTAGGGAACTTCCCGTTCATCGTTCCAGGCTGCAAGAAGTATGAAACCATTATTCAGGACAGAAACATGAGTATCATTGAAACACTCTTCAAAAGGCCGGTCCGATACAAGCAGTTTCTGTATTTCATTGTCTGTATTACTTGACGCTATGGGCGTGGCTGACTCCTCCGGTCCGAAAATTGCCAGAACAGTAGTTGAGAAGCCCATTGCGGCTATTTCAAGAGCCTTCTGGAGAGAATTCTGATTCGACTGATCTGCAAGAAGCAGATCCAGTTCGCAGAGCAGATTCTGAAGCCTGTGCTCTCCATGAGTAGCACCGAAATGTTCGTATTTTATTGAGACTGCGGGCATGATGGAATCCACCCTTTGCTGAAGCGTATCCGCATCACCTCTCCACGGGGCCACAAGGATCAGCTGTCCTGAGGGGTAAACAAGGCATTGTCCCCTGAGACTCATAGGTGCGTGATCTTCGTCAAGATCGACCCAGATCGGGAATTGTAGATTTCCAGGATCAAAAATACTGCTCGTTTCGAAATGCTCGGTGTCAATTTCTACATTGACAGTACATATGGGAACGTAACCAAGAGTTGAGCGTGTCAGTAGAACCGCCGCTTCAAGCTGAAGAACATCCACAAGGAAAGCAAGCAGATCATCCGGTACCTGGACTTTCATTAAAGCAAGCCGCTCAAGCTCCCTGACAGGGAATACCAGTCCCTCCGGTCTTCTGATAAATGTGTAGTCAGTTCCGCCGTAGCGGTTAGGCGTCCGGGAGAAGATCAGCCGGAGTCCTTTCCCGGTTTTATCCAGAAGGGTTACCTGTCCCCTAGATTTATGAGAATCATCCGGCAGTGAAGATATGAGCTCGCTTTGTGAAAGCTCCCATGGTGTATAGCCGAGGAGACAGACGAATCCCGGGGACACCATAGGCAGATGTCTGTCGGGAATCAGCCTTATAGCGGGGACTGAAGGATTGTAAATATCATCATCGTCCGTGTTGAGATAATAGATGAGAACTGATGAGTCTGAATCCATTCGGGCAGCTGCAGAATAAACCGTTGAACCGAGAGTGAACAGCGCCATTCCGAAATCCCCGGAAAGGGGCCAGGTGTTGAGCAGATCAGTAATATCAGATCCCGCAATATCCGGAATATCATCGGAAACCTCACCAGAAGATGTACTTACCACAGTGTCGATCAATCCATTCGATATGGATATCCGGAGAAGCATTTCCTCAGTCTTCAGCTCATTCCTCCGATCTTCACTGAGCCGGTGAACAACCCATCTTCAAGTAGCACAGATTAGGAACTATACCAGGATGACAGTCCCTGGTTCAAGACCCGCATTTCAGATGCTTACATCTGCTCTATAATATACAGAAGGGAGTGCACCGGGTTAAAGGACAAGATGAACTCGGCTGTATCCCGGGGATGAGCAGTTACCCGCAGCAACTGGAAGATCGTCAAATATGAAAAACACTGCTCCAAAATGGGGGAGAAAGGCAGAAGAGTCGGGCAATATTGAGGGAAACTCACGAAATATCCTCATGTTGTGTGCATCAGAATGTGGTCGGGAATTGGTCACTATGCGTAAGTGCAATAATAATTACAATTTAACATGTCACTTGACATTCCGAATAGTTGTTCACATATACCGGTTCCACTTGGGATATAGCTTAAAAAGCGAGTTAACTCTAAGTGAAATGACTGTTTTCTTAGAGTTGACAATCGGATGAGTATGTCCTAGGTTATAAGTTCGCGCTGAGGAGCGCTAGATCTTTTAAATTTGTGAGAAGACGAGAATCGCATAAGCATGGTCTGTGTTGGTTCCTTGGGCCAATCCTTCGGGGTTGGTGCCAAGCCCTGTTAAAGGGCAAGTCTGTAAGCTATAGCAGATTAGGACCGTAATAAAATGATAGCAAACTTAAATACAGGTAAATAATCCTATATAATATATATGGAGAGTTTGATCCTGGCTCAGGACGAACGCTGGCGGCGTGGATAAGGCATGCAAGTCGAACGCGAACAGAATAACTAATTCGTTAGTAGTTCTTAGTAGAGTGGCGAACGGGTGAGTAACACGTGGATAACATACCTTTCAGTGGGGAATAACATCGGGAAACTGATGCTAATACCGCAGATGTCATAACTCTGATTTTGTTATGACTAAAGGGGGGGCTCCTTCGGGACCTCTCGCTGATTGATTGGTCCGCGGCCCATTAGCTTGTTGGTGGGGTAATGGCCTACCAAGGCAACGATGGGTAGCCGGCCTGAGAGGGTGTCCGGCCACACTGGGATTGAGATACGGCCCAGACTCCTTCGGGAGGCAGCAGTCGAGAATCTTCCACAATGTACGAAAGTATGATGGAGCGACGCCGCGTGTGTGATGAAGGCTTTATGAGTTGTAAAGCACTGTCAGAGGGGAAGAACAAGCGTATAAATAATAAGTGTACGCTCTGACGTACCCTCAGAGGAAGCACCGGCTAACTCCGTGCCAGCAGCCGCGGTAATACGGAGGGAGCAAGCGTTGTCCGGAATCATTGGGCGTAAAGGGCACGTAGGCGGTTTGGTAAGTCGAATGTGAAATCTCATGGCTTAACTGTGAAACTGCGTTCGAAACTACCAAACTTGAGTACTGGAGAGGTATGCGGAATTCCTGGTGTAGCGGTGGAATGCGTGGATATCAGGAAGAACACCAGTGGCAAAGGCGGCATACTGGCCAAGTACTGACGCTGAGGTGCGAAAGCGTGGGGAGCAAACGGGATTAGATACCCCGGTAGTCCACGCTGTAAACGATGGGTACTAGGTTTTGGAGGTCTCAACCCCTTCAGAGCCGCAGCTAACGCATTAAGTACCCCGCCTGGGGAGTACGGTCGCAAGGCTGAAACTCAAAGGAATTGACGGGGGCCCGCACAAGCGGTGGAGCATGTGGTTTAATTCGATGCAACGCGAAGAACCTTACCTGGGCTTGAC
>JBDLJP010000224.1:0-4002 GCA_039714295.1 Candidatus Fermentibacterota bacterium | reverse complement strand
GCTTCCGGTGTAAACCATATAACATTGATAGTAGGGTACCTAGGCGATGAGATCGTAAAATGGACAAAAGAGAAATATCCTCATATTCAGGTTGATTTCGCAGTTCAGGAAACAATGGACGGGCTGGCATCCGCAGTTTATCTCGCGTCACCGATGACCGATGAGGGACAGACCCTTATCGTCCTGGGGGATACTCTCTTTGAAGCTGATATTTCCCTTGCGTACAATGCTGAATCTAACATGATCGCAGTTAAAAGGGTGGAGGATCCACGCCGGTTCGGTGTAGTAGTCCTTGATGGCAGCAGCGTTACAAAACTGGTAGAGAAACCTTCCGAATTTGTAAGCGACCTGGCTATAGTCGGTGTTTACGGATTTTCTTCAGGAAAGGTCCTTATGGATGCTCTCTCCAGGCTGATTGCCAGCGGGAAAAGAACAAAAGGAGAATTCCAGCTTACCGATGCAATGCAGCTTATGCTTGAAGATGGAGAAAATTTCGGTTGTTTTGAAGTGGAAGAGTGGTTCGATTGCGGTAAACCTGAAACCCTTCTCGAAACAAACAGAATCCTCCTTGATATGGGAAAGGGAGTATCTGTACGGGAGAACGGTACTTCTGTGATAATACCGCCTGTGAGCATAGATGATGATGTGGAAATTGTATCTTCGATTGTAGGTCCTTACGCTTCAATAGCATCCGGTTCCAGAATAGCTGGTTCGATTCTCACGAATGTAGTGATAGGCTCCGATACGACACTGAGGAACGTAAATATTAACGATTCAATAATAGGCAACGAAGCGGACATATCAGGTAAAGCTGTCAGTATAAACGCAGGCAGTTCATGCAGAATTGAAATATAGAGATTCCCGTAACCCCGCACGCTCTGCGGCAGCTGTAATTTACGCTGATTCACTTTCAAACAGAGGCGGAACGGGAGTTTATCTTAAGAGACTTCTTGAAGGCTTATGTAAATTCGATGCATCAGTGTTTGCAATTATCGGCAGGAATCTTATGACTCCGGCGGAAGCACTGTCCCATACGAACTTTGCGGGAAGTATCCGGAAAGTCATAAACGAAAACACTATACGGCGTTCCCTGACAGCGTCCATATCTACTTCGATTTATCATCTTCCCGCTTTTTCCGGTCGCACCCCGCAAAACACTCCATACGCGGTCACACTTCATGATCTTGCATTCTGCAGAAACCCTTCATGGTTTCCATTTCTGAAATCCATCTATTACCGACTTCATTTCCGGCATGTTGCCGGAAAAGCTGATGTGATAATGGTTGACAGCGAGTCAACCGGTATTGATGCAGGAAAATTCCTCGGAATTGAAGAGAACAGAATACGAAAAGTGTATCTCTCAACCGATTCTTTCAAGGCAGATCCGGCTCTTTTCAGAAATTACTTATCTGTAAGGGGAAAGTACATAGTATATGCCGGTACTATCGAACCAAGGAAGAATATTTCTGCTCTGCTTGATTCATGGGAGATCGTGAATAGAACACATACTGATTACAGCCTTGTGATTGCAGGCAGATGGGGGTGGGGTCCGGATTCACTTAAAAACAGACTCGTCGATACAGATGGTGTCATACTGACTGGAGCCCTTTCGGAGGATATGCTGAAAAGCTGTATTTCAGGAGCGGAGCTTCTTGTCTATCCATCCCTGTATGAAGGGTTCGGTCTTCCTCCTCTGGAGGCTGCTTCCGCCGGTATTCCGTCGGTTGTAACACCGGCTTCCGCTTTGACGGAGATCTATTCAGAGATATCCACTGTTTCTAAAGGTTTTGATCCCTGTTCAATTTCCGAATCGATTCTCCATGCGCTGGAAACTGAACATGACAGTGGGGCGCTTACTGATTTCGCTGCAGCTTTCTCAAATGAACGGATGGCCAGGCAGGTGGTCAAGGTTTACAGGGAGTTCGGAAAATGAGGGTACTGCAGGTCTACAAAGATATTCATCCATTCGTGCGGGGCGGTATTGAAAGGTACATTCATGATCTTTCAAAATATCTTTCCTCCAGGGGTCATGAGATTGATGTTCTCGTTGCCGGCGATGTCAACGCTGCAGAGAAAATCTCAGGATTTAATATTGTCAAGTACCCCTGTATCTGCAGAATTCTCTCGAATCCGATATCACCTCGCCTGAGCGGGATTCTGAAAAATTACCCCGCGGATGTTGTTCACTTCCATCTTCCGCTTCCTTCGGCTGTCGCAGCATGGATGCTGTCCGGTCGCAATACCCCTTATATCGTAACTTATCACAGTGACATAGTCAGACAGGCTATCTTCCTTCCTCTGTACGGACCGATTCTCAAAAGGTTCCTGAGGGGCGCTTACAAAGTTCTTGCAACATCGGATACCTACCGTGATACATCGGAATATCTGTCTGCACTTGATAATGTTGAGGTTATACCTATCGGTTCAGATCTCAGTGTTTTCAGACCGCTCGATTCACCGAAAAAGGATGATTATACCCTTTTTGTGGGAAGGTTTCGAAAATACAAAGGTATCGAAGTTCTTCTGGATGCATGGAAAGAATTTCCACAGCGAAGACTCCTTATGGTCGGAGGAGGCCCCCTCGAGAACGAAGTGCGCAGGAGAATACGGAATGAAAACCTGAACATAACAATTGTCAGCAATCCGTCTGATCAGGAGCTCGTCGAGTATTATCAGCATGCAAGATGCCTTGTACTGCCCTCAACACTTAGAAGTGAGGCTTTCGGTATGGTTCAGACCGAGGCCATGGCATGCGGGATTCCCGTCATCAGCACTGCACTGCCTACCGGAGTGCCATGGGTAAACGCTACCGGTGTATCAGGTCTGGTAATACCGCCCGGAGACTCCTCTGCGCTTGCCGATGCAGTGCAGAAACTGGATGACCCGCGTCTTCATTCCCAACTCGCTGAGGGAGCACTGAAGAGAGCAAAGAGATGCTTCAATGCTGTTCACTTGTTTGCACAGATAGAATCAATTCTTGAAGATGTAGTCAATGCCGACATCGGTTGAAAAGAGATCAGACAGGGTCAGGATTGAAGCACTGCTTGTTATTCTGGCAGTCGGTGCGGGTGTTATAGAAAGCGTTATCCCAAGACCTGTTCCATTTATCAAACCGGGACTGGCTAATGTTATCACCGTTGCTGCAATTGTTAAATACGGATTCTGGACGGGGCTGCGCGTTAATATTCTAAGGTCAACTGGCGCGGCTATATTCATCGGAACCCTTGCAACACCGACTTACCTTCTATCCCTTTTTGGAGGAATTGCATCGGCTCTGATGATGGGAAGTGTAAAAAGGATATTTTCTATTACAGGAATGTCTGTTGCCGGCAGTCTTGGAAGTCTGTCAGCACAGCTCCTGAGCGCTTCAGTGATACTTCCTGGGCTTCCAGCCGCGAGCCTTCTTCTGCCTCTTACAATTTGGGGTACTCTCTCTGGAACTATTACTGGTATTGTAGCTATTGTGTTATTGAAAAAGGGTTTTCCCTGGATAAATAAATCAGGGGTTGATTCGGCTAGTTCGCTCGAATAGATTACAATAAATGGAGGAATATTGCTTCACAATCGCTCTAATACATACTGGGTAGTGATATCATTTCTTGGAATGATGACAGGTACTGTACTGGGCGAAGCGATAGCAGCCATTCTTCCCGAATCATCCGCTGCACTCCGATCTTTTTTCGGCGGTGCTCTGGAGTTTTCGATAGGGCCGTTCGGGTTCGATCTGATAGTATTCAGGTTCGCTCTTGAGGAGATCGCTTTTAAGCTGAATCTCATGAGTTTTGCGGGATTGATGTTTGTAGGTTATCTTTACCGCTGGTTCTAATAAGGTACGCAGGCAGGAGATATTATGATGTTTCGTCCAGGCACCGGTGAAATAATACTGATAATAGTTGCTCTTCTATCTTTATCTGTATAGGCATAGCAGATAAGAACATCGGCAACAGCAGCATTGGAAATCCAGGTTTTTGAACCGTTTATCAACCAGTGATCTCCCTTGTC
>JBDLJP010000223.1:0-4009 GCA_039714295.1 Candidatus Fermentibacterota bacterium | reverse complement strand
CATGATGATATGGCATCAAAGGAAGATGGACTGGCCGACAGAGTAACGGTTGACAGATGGAGAAGGGTATGCTTTTCGGACCTTGTAATATCTTCATCACTGAATTCCGGCGACTGGGGACAGAGTGCCGCGGAGATAACTCATTTCCAGAAATCCGCCTCTTCCTCTTCGATGAGTGCCGGAGATACCGCTCTCTGTTTCAGAGGGGAATTTGAAGAGGGAAAGCTCCGGATCGTTAAGGAATTGACAGTTGATCTGGAAGCGGCGGAGCTCGGAGCCAGAACTGAGTACGCTGTCATGCCGGGAGACCGGGCCGGAATGGAGATCTGCCTTAATCTTATGACAGGGCAATCCGCGGATCGTTACTACCGTATCGATCCCGAAACAGAGCATTTAATGTCCGAAGCGGGTGAATTCAGAGGAAAGAGGATAGAGATATACGACTGCTGGAGAAAAGTTAAGACGGTCATTGAAATGACTGCTGAAGCAGACATATGGGTTACTCCTCTGGATTCGGTGAACAGATCTGAAAGCGGTTACGAGAGGGTTCATCAGGGAGCAGCATTCTGCATTTCAGGGATCTCTGATGATACCGGTGTTTTCGACCTGGAGATCAGTCTGCGTATGGAGGTGCTGAATGATACCTGATGGTGTTAAAGCTGAGATCGGGAAACTCCGGGAACTGATACGTCACCATAACAGGCTTTATTACACTGAAGACCGGACTGAAATATCCGATGGTGAATACGATGCCCTCATGAGGAGGCTTATTGAGCTCGAATCCGGATGGCCCGAGTCAGCATCCGAAGATTCCCCGACCCGGAGGGTAGGGGCAGAACCACTCTCCCGCTTTCCCTCCATTCTCTGGGATCCGCCTATGCTGAGCCTGGATAACGTATTCTCAGTCGAGGAATTTACCGAGTTTGACAGTCGTGTACGGCACGAACTGAGGCTTTTGAATGATCCAGTCTATTCCGTTGAACCGAAACTGGACGGACTTGCTGTTGCCATCATATACAGGAATGGAGTCCTTAAGAGAGCCGGAACCAGAGGAGACGGAAGTGACGGGGAGGATGTAACGCCGAATATCAGGACTCTGCGGTCCATTCCCCTGAAACTCGGTCCGGGTTCCCCCGCTGATCTTGTAGTACGGGGTGAAGTGATATTCAGAAAAAGTGATTTCGATAAGATGAACAGAGAGAGAGAATCCAGCGGGAAGGATCAATTTGTCAATCCGCGCAATGCTGCATCAGGATCGCTGAGACAGCTTGACAGCAGGATAACCGCATCAAGGCCATTGAGTTTCATTGCATACGGAACTGCGCTCTGGCCCGAGGGTGTAGCATCACAGCATTCTCTTTTCAATTATCTTGACAGACTCGGTATTCCGGTGAATCCTCATAATACCGTTTGCAGAGGCATTGCGGAAGTCGAGAATGCATATCACAGACTTGAAAAGCATAGAAATGAACTCCCCTGGGAGATCGATGGAGTAGTAATCAAAGTGGACGAAGCCTCTCTGCAGTCAGAGATGGGAACCCTCTCAAGGTTCCCGAGATGGGCGGCCGCATGGAAATTCAGGGCGGAGGAAGCTGTAACAAAACTTATCGATATCGATATCCAGGTTGGAAGAACGGGAAAACTTACACCTGTGGCAAAGCTGGAACCTGTATTTGTCGGCGGTGTGACAGTTTCCAGCGCAACACTGCACAACGAGGATGAGCTTCAGAGGAAGGATGCCAGACCGGGAGATACAGTGGTTGTCAGAAGAGCGGGAGACGTGATACCCGAAGTGGTAAGATCCCTGGGCAATTCGGATGGAGAAAGAAGAAAGAGATTCGAGTTTCCTCGAATCTGTCCCGTCTGCGGCGGACCCGTTGCAAGGGAAGAGGATGCCTCTGCTCACAGATGCATGAATCCATCCTGTCCAGCCAGGCTGCGGGAGAGTCTTTTTCACTGGGGCGCTAGGGATGCCCTTGATATTGAAGGATTGGGCGGCAAACTGGCGGAACAGCTCGTCGAGCAGGATATGGTTAAAGATGTTGCAGACCTTTACAGCCTTACCCGGCTCCAGATTGTTTCAATGGACAGAATGGGGGAGAAGTCTGCGGATAATCTCCTTTCTGAACTGGAAAGAAGTCTGAGTACGAATCTTCAGAAGTTCATCGCCGGTCTCGGGATACCTGGAATCGGCAGGGCAGTCTCCGGTCTTCTTGCCGGCAGGTATTCCGATCTTCAGGAACTGATGGACGCACCTGCTGAAGAGTTCCTTGCCACCCCGGGAATCGGTCCGGTTCTGGCGGATAACCTGTATCGGTTTTTCCATGAGAAGATAACGAGAGATGTGGTGAACAGGCTTGTAAGCGCGGGATTCAGTCCTCAGGGAAGCGGTACCGATGACGGCTCCAAACCTCTTCTTGGTCTGACGGTGGTCTTTACCGGCGGGATTTCGATATCCCGCTCAGATGCAAGGATCATGGCAGAGAAAGCCGGAGCGAAAGTTACCGGAAGCGTTTCGGAAAGAACAGATATTGTAGTTGCCGGAACAGGTGCAGGTGAGAAGCTGCAGAAAGCGCGTAAACTGGGTCTGGAAATATTAAGCGAGGATGAGTTCCTGAAGAGAATTGAATTAACAGGGACGGAGGGCGAGAATACCCTCCGTCCCTGATTAGGTACTAGTTAGCGGCTTTGAATCTCTTCATGAACTCAACAAGTGCTTCAACACCCTCGTAGGGCATCGCATTGTAGATCGAGGCTCTGCATCCGCCTACTGATCTGTGCCCCTTCAATCCGAAGAGATCGTTCTGTACACCTTCGGCTATGAACTTCTTCTCCAGTTCTTCAGATGGAAGACGGAACGTTACGTTCATCAGCGATCTGCTGTCTTTTTCCGCGGTACCGCTGTAGAAGCCGCTGCTGTCATCCATGTAGGAGTAGAGGAGACCGGCTTTCTTCTCGTTTGCAGCCTCAACAGCTTTAATTCCACCCTGTTCCAGTATCCATTTCATGACTAGGCCCACAACGTAGACAGGGAAGGAGGGAGGAGTATTGAAAAGTGAATTCTTGCTCATATGGGTCTGGTATGAGAGCATAGTGGGAATATCGCTTCGCGCCTGCTCAACCCATGACCGTCTGACAACAACCGCGGCAACACCTGAAGGTCCTATATTCTTCTGGGCGCCGGCGTAAATAAGGGAGAACTTACTGTAATCAAGTTCCCTGGACAGGAAATCTGATGACATGTCACTGACCAGGGGAACATCACCTGTTTCGGGGAAGTCTTTTATCTGAGTTCCCACCAGTGTGTTATTGCTGGTAGTGTGTACGTATGCAGCTCCCTTTGTCAGGGTGAATTCCTTCGGAATGAAACTGAAGTTGGAGTCCTCGCTGCTGGCGGCGATATTCACATCGCCGAAGTATTTTGCCTCTTTGACAGCCTTCTTTGACCATCCTCCGGTAACGATGTAATCCGCGGTCATGGAGTCCTTCAGGAAGTTGAAGGGAAGAGCGCAGAACTGTGTGCTGGCTCCGCCGCCAAGGAAAAGCACTGCGTATTCCTCATCTGAAAGACCCATTATCTCGAGCATGTTCTTCTGTGTTTCACAGAACATCCGGTCGAACTGCTTTGAACGATGGGAAATTTCCATGACGGACATTCCCATGTTTTCGAAGTTTACAACTCCCTTTGCCGCTTTCTTCACTACATCGAATGGAAGAGTGGCAGGTCCGGCGAAAAAGTTGAATACACGTTCGGGCATTTCTGTCTCCCTGGTTAAAGTAATGCTATGATCAATGAAAAAAATATTCTCTTCCGGAACAGACTGAATATGCACGCTGTAACCTGCAAATCGCAAGTGTCTGATTGAATAAATCGAATCGGATTACAGCTAAGCTTTCGAAGCTCTTGAGAGGAGGAAAACGCCCAGAGAGATATAGAAAATATCGGCTATACTTGCTGCAAGAACAGGGGGAAGGGCTCCTTTATGACCAAGAGTCTGCCCCAGGCGCA
>JBDLJP010000222.1:0-4012 GCA_039714295.1 Candidatus Fermentibacterota bacterium | reverse complement strand
CCAGGAAAATAATACCCCTGCGGGTTTCCGGAGCATGGCATTCACCCCTCCAGAAGGATGCCCCAAAGGGTCTTGAGAGTGCGCTGGATGATGCGGGATTCTACGAGCCTGAAATTCCCGTAGTTGCAAATGTCACTGCCGATCTTATAAGAAGCGGCGATGAAGCGAAACGAATGCTGAAGCAACAGGTCATGTCACCAGTTCTCTGGGCCGATTCCATTAAAAAACTTCAGAGAAGCGGATTCGACACCTTCATTGAAGTAGGTCCGGGAAAAGTGCTTCAGGGGCTCATGAAGCGGGTAAAAGATGTTACTGTTTATGGAACCCACGACAGTGAAGCCCTTGAGGAGACCCTGAAAGCCCTTACATAAAACAGCAATCTATCGATACCTTTCCCCTCAATGGAGATATTACTTGATAATATTGATTATCGGATAATCATATTCATACCTGGGTATTGCCAGTATACCATATTCCGATATATGAAATCTCCAGTTTATTACATCGTCAATATCTGGAATGATAGCTGTTTCGACAATCTCAAAATTGCCAGGATCGATGATATCAAATACAGCGACATCATCAAATGCTCGCTGAACCCACAATCTGCCGAGACTATCCGAGCCTAGCTCTCCTATCATTGCTCTACATGGATACGGGTCTCATTCGATAGAGCTATCTCCAGATGTAGCGATGTAAAGAGAACCTTCTATAAATGCCTTCTCTTCTGCTATATCCTCGATAGTTTTCTCAATGGCTGAATAAGGAAGCAATAGTGTATCCTGAGGAGTACCGCCACTATCAAAGGAGTAGAGTAATGGCTCTGTTAGAGGATTCGGTGCTACAAATACGGTGCTGTCAATAACTGTGAATTTCACATAATGTAATAAATCTATGGGGAATAGATCATCTGGTACGTTGGCAATATGGTCTGCCTGATAGTAAACAGCGCTTTCTTGATTTGGATCGAATTCACTCCACATTGCTATTCTTCTGTCGATAGACATGCCGGCATTTGTCATGTCCAATATATTTACAATTCCAACGATTTCGTGAGGACCGTATGATTCCCTCTCCATGACGTCCTATCTGATGGAAGTTAATGCTGTAGTAAGATTTTCGAGGTTCATAACCTGCACATTGTTCTGCAGGCGTGTATCACTTCCTCCATAGATAAGGATTCCTTCAGTTGATGCGCTTACATTGACTCTGAATTTCTTTAAACCTTTGAAGAAGCTTCTGCTTACAGTAGCAGCAGATTTGATCTCAATGGGAACGATTTCCGCACCGTGCTGAATCAGTAGATCAACCTCGTTCCCGTTGCTGTCACGGTAGAACATAAGTGCCGGTTTCTGGCCCTCGTTAAAGAAATGCTTCATAACTTCAGTGATGATAAGGTTTTCGAAAAGCATTCCCCGCAGGGGATGTACTGCAATCTGCTCCACAGAATTTATCCCCATAAGATATGCCGCAAGCCCGACATCATAGAAATATAGTTTTGGGGATTTAACAAGCCTTTTAGAGATATTCGCGAAATAGGGTGGAAGCCTGAAACAGATGTAGCTGGCTTCCAGAAGAGACAGCCATTCCATTATCGTTGGTTGCGATACTCCCGTATCGTTACTGAGATTAGAATAATTGAGCAGCTGGCCCACCCTTCCCGCACAAAGGCCCAGAAACCTTTGAAATACGGTCAGGTCACGTATCATGCTCAGTTGTCTGACATCCCGTTCAATATATGTAGCAGCATAGTCGGATAGAGCCTGTGTTGGATTCAGTTCTCTGTGATAGATCCGGGGGTAACTGCCGTTATAGATCAACTGGTCAATACTTGAAACAATCCAATGATCCGATATTTCATCGAAGGAGAAAGGCAGAAGAGTCTGGAGCGCCGTTCGTCCGGCAAGTGACTGATTGATGGTATTATGCACACTCAGATTCTGGCTGCCTGTCAGAATGTAGTTACCTTTGAAGTCTACGGAATCCACGGCAATCTGGATGAATGAAGTGAGTTCCGGAACGCGTTGAATCTCGTCAAGAATAGCACCATCGGGGAACTGTGCCAGAAAACCTCTGGAATCGGTTGCAGCGAATTCACGTGTATCCGGTTCTTCAAGGTTGGCATATACCATATCAGGGAATGCCATACGACAGATGGTAGTTTTTCCTGACTGTCGGGGGCCCGTGAGGGTTACGACTGGATACTGTCCTGCCAGCTGTTTCAGTAACGGTTCTGACTTCCGGTGGATGAATTTCTGCATTATTATCCCCAAGCCGATATATGCAATACAAAAGTTAAATCTGGGATTTACATAGTATCTTATAAGATTCGAGTCAAGAGCAAATATATTTCCGCTCGCTGGTGCTGGTGAACCTGACTAACCGAAACTGTAACCTGCTCTGATTACAAGGTATTCATTAGTTCTGCCACAAGTCTGTTATGTGCTCTGAAAGCGAGTTCCGGAACTTCCCGGACAGGGCACCAGATAACTTCGGACGCGTCATCTCCCGCCTGCTCCGTGCCTTCCCATTCCTTTACTTCCAGCACAGCCAGGATGATTCCCCCGTAGGCTGTCATATCGGATTCCACTCCCAGTAATCTGCTGTCCAGTATATGAAGATTCGTTTCCTCCAGTAGTTCACGGCGTCCGCACTCCTCTGGGGTTTCACCCGTTTCGAGAAAACCTCCGGGAAGGGAGAGCATCCCCTTTTTCGGCTGCACTGCCCGTTTTACGAGCAGTATTCGTTCGCCGTCATGAACCATGAGAGCCACGGCAGGGAGTGGGTTCCTGTAGTGGATGAATCCGCACTGTCTGCAGAAAAGGTGCCCATGTTCTCCGGGTGATTTACCAAGCTGCTCACCGCACATCGCACAGAATGCCGGAGGGAGATAGAATGAAGTGCCATCGGGAGTCAGTGGCAGCGGACCCGCCCCCGGGGAATGCCCCGGAAGATTACCGTGAACCCTTGCTATCCTTCTGGATATAACTCTTCTGACATAAGACCGCGCGTCCCTGATCGCAGCTTCCATGGGGAACCCGGCAGCCAGAAGAGCTGCAGCTGAAGCTGCCAGGGCGCAGCCGGTGCCGTGCACATTCTCCTGCGTGATCCTTCCTCCGGTGAACCTTGTACAATCGTTCTTCGTTACAAGTACATCGACAGGATCACCAGGAAGGTGCCCCCCCTTGACCAGTACTGCGGTCGCGCCCATGCGGACGATAGCTCTGCCGGCTTTTATCATATCCTCTGTATCTGAAATTTCTGTCCCGGATAGAATCTCCGCTTCATCGATGTTAGGGGTGCATAGAGTACTCAATGGTATGAGGTGATCTCTGATCAGGTCGATCATGCCGCTGTCCACCAGAGATCCGCCTCCGCCTGCTGCAAGAACGGGGTCAAGGATGTAGGGTATCCCCCTCATTTCCTCCCTGATGAATCCGGCAAGCGCGGAAGCGTTTCCGGTGCTTCCCAGCATCCCGGACTTAACACCCGCCACGGGACCATCACTGCAGACTGCTCTGAGCTGTTCCAGGAGTATTTCCGGAGTAACCGCTTCCCATGATAGAACGTTTCCGCTGTTCTGAACCGTAACAGCTGTAACAACCGGGCATCCATGGAAACCAAGAGCAGAAGCGGTCTTCAGGTCTGCCGGCAGTCCCGCCCCGCCGCTTGGATCCGTTCCACCCGCAAACAGCAGGACATCACTCATGAGAATGCACCGCTGTTACTCCTGGTGCTTCTGGGATATTGTGAACTGATCACTTTCAAAGCGATCTCCGCCCAGCCAGATGTCTATTTTGATACCATTGCGAGTTCTCGAGACATCGCAGTGTTTTACCTGCCATCCGAGCAGGTTCAGCCTGGAAGCTCCAAGCATATCGTGACCGGTCATGGCACCGTAATAACCGGCCAGCTCCGGTCTTTTCTTACTGTTCAATGCGTGGTCTATTTTTTCGATCTCCTCATCAGTGACATCGGTATCATGTACAATCACTTTCATTTTCAGTCCCCG
>JBDLJP010000221.1:0-4014 GCA_039714295.1 Candidatus Fermentibacterota bacterium | reverse complement strand
CGCCCTCATCCATAACATTCTGCAGGGCATTCCTGAGTTCCTTTCTGGTCTCTTCTCCAAACCTGGAAAGGCGTATGTATCCGGTCTCATCATCTATCATGAATGCAGCGGGAACGGAGGGCAGGTCAATGACATCACGCTCTATTTCAAAATAAATGGAATCTGGCAGTCCGGGCCGGACAACGGTAAGATCAACCAAACTTCCTCTGGGACCTCTTATCTGCATGACAGCTTCAGTTGTTGTCAGACCGAACGTTGTAACTCCGTTGATCTCAACGATCTTATCCCCTGCTTTCATACCGGCCCTGAACGCGGGGGTACCTTCAACAGGTGATATGACCGTCAGCCATTCATCCCTGATACCAATGGTTATCCCAACACCCTCGAAGGAGCCCGACAGCTGTATACGAAGGTTTTCATAATCGTCGGGACTGAGAAGAATACTGTTAGGATCAAGGGATTCCAGCATCCCTCTCAGGGCAGCCTCTATGAGTTCCTGTGAATCAACGGAATCCACATACGTAATGGATGTTCTTGAGAAGACATCCATGAAAAGTTCAAGTGAGGAATTCGCGGAAACGGAGTCGTACGCTATGGCGGAGGGAAGAATCATCAATCCGCCGGCAACCGCAAGAGCGGCGGCAAGAACTACAGTAATCCAGCCTGGCAGATATTTTCTCATTTTCAGTCTCCCCTGTCATTTTTTCTGTCTGAAATCATGCTCATAACACTGTCATTAATAAGTCGATCCTGAACATCCGGTTCCAATGATGCATCAATAACAAAATACCTGGCCTCATCCGAAGCCAGTTCGAGATAAACCTGTCTTACCCGCTTATGGAAAGATATCTTCTCCAGTTCTATTCTATCCTTTTCCCGTCCCTCTTTTCGCAAACGCGCGAATCCTTCCTCCGGGTCAAGATCAAGAAGAATCGTCAAGTCAGGTACAAGACCGCCTGTAGCAAGGCTGTCAGCATCCTTTACAGGCTTCTCCGGAAGCCCTCGCCCTCCTATCTGATAAGCGAAAGTCGCATCGGAATAACGTTCGCAGATAACATTAACACCACTTTGTAGCGCCGGTCTGATAACCAGATCAACATTTGATGCCCTTGATGCGAGATACAGCATCAGCTCGGTAAGAGGAGAAATACGGAGTTCGGGGTCAAGAAGCAGTGAACGTATCCTCTCGGAGGCAGGCGGGCCTCCAGGCTCACGCGTATGAAGAACGGAAATCCCGCTTCGTTCAAGCCTGCTTACAAGTTCCCGGCAGCGGGTGGATTTGCCGGCCCCCTCAACTCCCTCAAATGTGATGAAGCTGCCGCGGGAGCCGGCACTGGTATCCTTCAAGATCTATTTCTTTGGCTTCTTTTCGGAAGCCTGCTTCTCCTGGTGGTACTTTCCTATATAGTCTTCTGTCATTCTCCTGCACTGATCATCGTAATACTGAACAGGAGGTGACTTGAAGAAGTAGGATGATGGAGCTTCGATGGCTCCGGAAAGACCGTTATCCAGGGCAAGTTTCGCGCACCTGACAGCATCGATGATAACACCTGCGGAATTGGGGCTGTCAATCACTTCAAGCTTGGCTTCAATAGTAAGCGGGACATCTCCGAAGCTGGTGCCTTCCATTCGGATATAGCACCATTTTCTGTCATCAAGCCATTCGATGTAATCGCTGGGGCCAATGTGCACGTTTCTCGGATCAAGGCCGCCGGGAAGCTGGGAGGTTACAGCGTTGGTTTTTGATATCTTCTTGCTTTCAAGTCTTTCACGTTCGAGCATATTGAGGAAATCTGTATTTCCTCCGACATTCAGCTGATACGTACGATCAAGCCTTACGCCGCGATCTTCGTACAGACGAGTCATTACTCTGTGAAGTATCGTAGCGCCAACCTGGCTCTTGATATCATCACCGAGAACGGGAAGTCCCCGATCGCGGAATCTCTTCTGCCAGTAAGGTTCGCGAGCAATGAAAACCGGTATGGCGTTCACAAATGCACAACCGGCATCAAGGATCTGTTCCACATACCACTTAGTTGCCTCTTCGCTGCCTACAGGCAGATAACTGACAACAACGTCGGTTTTTGTCTCTTTGAGTATTCCTACTATATCGGATGTTGGTCCGGGTGCTTTTTCAATGACTTCCTTGAGGTATTTTCCAAGACCGTCGTGTGTCATGCCCCTGTGTACTTTAACTCCGAGTTTAGGTACATCACAGAGTTTAACCGTACAGTTAGGATCGGCGAAGATGGCTTCACTCAGGTCTTTTCCAACTTTTGTAACATTGATGTCGAAAGCGGCTGAGAATTCCACATCACTGATGTGATATCCTCCCAGATTCACATGCATGAGACCGGGAACTTTATCTTTTTCCGCTGCGTTTCTGTAAAACTCCACACCCTGAACAAGACTGCTGGCGCAGTTTCCCACACCAATGATCGCGACTCTCACTTTTTTTGACATTCATAGCCTCCCTGAATGGATAGAACGAATAAAACGGTTGACCGGGATTTCACTCGTTATCCAGCGAAATCCCTCTACCGTCCCTGAGTACTTTAGCAAACCGCTGCCCCGCAGTAAACCATGATCCAGCGGCAAGAACTACCAGTGTAATCACCAGAGCCTGTGTGTCCCACAACCCTGCGGCAAGAAGACCGGCCATCAGCAGCACCAGCCTTTCCGTCCGGGTAAACATCCCAACGGAACAGGAAAGGTCAAGACCTTCAGCCCTGGCTCTGATGTAGCTTACCATGTACGAACCTCCAATTGCGAGTGGCACAAGGTAAACCATCACGTGGTGAGCTTCTCCGGCTTTTCCGGCAAGAAGTGCTCCAAAAATCAGAACTTCACCGATGCGGTCACAGCATGAATCAAAAACCGCACCAGCCTTAGTGACCGCGTTCTTCCTTCGTGCAAGCTCACCATCAACAGCATCCAGAATACTGCCGATAATAAATAATGCTACTCCGGCAATGAATCTTCCATCCCATATGAACCATGCCGCAGCAGCTGTAACAAGAAGCCCTATCGTGGTTACCGAAAAGGGCCCCATGCCGATCGCTACCAGCAGCCTGACAAGGGGAAACAGAAGTTTTCTACCGGCGTTTCTTATATTCTCCAGGTTTAAAAACCTCCTGGAATCTGTTCTGCAAGACAAGTAAAAATAGAAACAGCAGGAGTCATCGTCAATCAAAAAATTCCGATGCCAGTACTGTTCCGCCAATAACCAGCGTTATCTCACCGCGGATTTTTCTGTTACAGAAATAATCCATAACTTCGGTAATACTTCCCCGCACGTATTCTTCATGGATTTTCGTCATTTCCCTTGCAACACATACCGGGCGGTCACCGAAGACACCTCTCATCTCTTCCAGATACTTCAGGAGATGATGAGGACCAATGTAATATACAATAGAACCGCTGTAAGTGGACATCTCTTCAAGTCGACGGGTTCTGGCGCCTTTCTTTCTCGGGAGAAATCCTTCAAAGGAGAACCTGTCAACTGGAAGACCTGAAGCAACAAGGGCGGTTATGACCGCAGACGGTCCGGGGATGACTTCAATGCAATGTCCTCCTCTTACCGCAGCGCTTACCGCTTTGTAGGCAGGATCCGAAATCCCCGGCATACCGGCGTCCGAGACAAGGGCGACAACCGCACCGGCACTCAGAAACTCCTCTATCTGCGGTATTCTGCCTGCTGCGTTATGGTCGTGATAACTGTAAAGCTTCTTTCTGTCATTCACGAATCTTGCGGTACGCCGTGTGTCCTCGGCCATCACAACAGCTGCGTTCTCTATTGCTTCCTTTGCCCTCTGGGACATATCGGAAAGGTTTCCGATAGGAGTGCCGACCAGAACGAGCTTTCCTTCACTGACCCTTGTTTTCATTCCGCTCCCTGGTTCGGTCAAGAAGCTGCTGCTGAAGATCATGAACCCTCCCGGCAAGCTTCTCCGTCTCTGCGGGATTCCTTCTGAAAATAACGTCGAGAACATCACCCTCTCCGGAATCCTTCGG
>JBDLJP010000220.1:0-4024 GCA_039714295.1 Candidatus Fermentibacterota bacterium | reverse complement strand
TGGGCCAGAGGAACGATTTCGAAGCTGTCAGAGATGCGGAGCTGGACAGAAGATCGGCTGAGGAAAGTGCAATATCCGGTGAATTATCCAGTGCCACTCTCACCCATCCCGCAAGATCAAGTGGGAGAGAATCGGTCTGTGCGAAAAGGACTGTTAGAACCAAAGGCAGAAGAAAGGCGGCTTTTTTCATTCGATTGCGCTCCGTTTCCGTTATGCTGCCGGCGCGAACATTACCGGCAGAGAGATAAGCAGAATACCAATCACATATATTGTAAAACAGAGTCGGATCCCCCATGAACGGCTGCGCTGCAGCATTGCGGAGAGGCCTGTGCCCCATAGAACCAGCGCGGCTACTGAAGGAATATCCACACTCTCGAGAAATCTATAGATAAACACATGAATCCTTGAGGGATCAATAACATCAACAGGCACAAAAGCAGAGAGATTGAACCTGACAGAAAGCGGCACATCAAGCAGAGAAACAAGAACAACAAGAAGGGCACCGGTAAGCATATACGCGGATTGAGATAGAATCGAAGACGTAATATAATCGGTGATCTTACCAACTTTCTCACCTTCAACGGCAAACACAATACCGAATCCGGCAAGAGCCGCGAGCAGGGCGATTATGCTTCTTTCCACCAGACGCGCCATGGGAAGATTTCCGGCCATGCGCTTCATTTCCACAAGCTCGCCTGAGAACACGCTGTCAGCCTCCGCTGGAGTGAATCCCTCCTCCTCCAGCTCCGGTATTCGCTCGCCTCTCCATACTTCCTCAGCGTCAGCCCAGTTTATGAGCATTGCAGGGACATATCCTGCGGCGGATATCACTATCACCGCTGCTATCATCACGATTCCCGCGCTCTTCATATTCAGAAGGAGGGAATATGCTTCATCCGTTCTCCAGAACTGAGTGAATACAGCAAGGAGCGATCTAATTGTATCTCCGGGAATTCTCATCTGACCTTTCTGCTGTTAAGTGCCTTTGAATATACATCCTCGTAAAGCGGCACTCTGCTTTTCCATGAGTTATCCTGTCTCATGCATTTTTTTTCCAGCCATACCCATCTGTTCCTTCGACGATAGAGAGTATTTGCTCGCAGAATGCACTGATACAGCTCCTCAGGGTCGGCTCTGTTCATAAGGAAACCGAATCCGCCCTCCTTTTCATCTACAACCGTATCCGCAAGCCCTCCCGTGCTGTTCACCAGCGGAACCGCACCGTACCTCATACCCATCATCTGGGCAAGACCGCAGGGCTCGAATCTGCTTGGCATCATTATGATATCGCAGCCGGCAAATATCCGTCTGGCCATGACCTCGTCGTACTTCAGAGTAACCGCGACACTGCCCGGATGTTCCTGAGCCAGTTCTGAAAATCTGTCCATATAATACTCATCACCGGTTCCCAGGATCACGAATCTGACGCCCTTCTCCAGCAGTCTGTCTATTACGGGAAACAGAAGATCCAATCCCTTCTGCCCCGTCAGTCTTGATACAACTCCTGCGGTTAACTCTCCTTTGAGCGGATGAAAATCATGGGTTTTCAGAAGCTCGTTTCTGCATTTCCTTCTCGGTGCGATAGAATCAGCACTGTACGATGCAGCAAGAGCTCCGTCAGTCTCCGGATTCCATACTTCATAATCGATACCGTTCAGTATACCTGTAAGATCAGCGGCACGGGATCGGAGCAGGCCATCAAGACTGAAACCGAACTCCGGTTTCTGTATCTCTTCCACATAGGTTCTGCTCACTGTGGTAACCTGATCGGCATAGACGATTCCGGATTTAAGAAAACTGAACGTTCCGTAGAACTCAAGACCGCTTAATGTGAACAGCGATCGGGGAAGATAAGTATTTCCGTACTCCTCCGGCGGAAAGTTTCCCTGAAAATGCATATTATGAATTGTGAACACGACTGCCGGTCTGATGCAGTTCCTCATATACGCCGGAATCAGCCCTGTCTGCCAGTCGTGACAGTGAATAATGTCCGGCGGTTTTCTGAGGCTTTCCACGAAAGCCGCAACCGCTCTGCTGAAAAAGGAGAACCGCAGCGAGTTATCATCGAAAGCGCTTTCATTATCGGGACCGTATATCCCGTGCCTATGGAAAAATTCATCCTTGCTTACGAAATAAACCGGAATTCCAGTTCCCGGGATGACCGATTCCGCCAGACCGAAATTCTCTCCCGCTGAAGTTGAGAATTCTCCGCTTACCCACCTGAAATCCGCAGTCTTCTTAATGTCACGATACAGAGGCATGATCAAGCTTACATCGTGCCCTGCATCTTCAAGAGCTTTGGGCAGCGAACCTGTTACACCCGCGAGTCCGCCTGTACTAATGAAGGGAAAAGCCTCGGAGGCGGCGAACAGTATCCTCATTCCCCCTCCCTCCGTTCCGAAATTCCCTCGATCAACTGACCGTCGTCCCTTCGGTATCCGTACTCCCTGATATTCTTACCATAGCCATGCAACCCAGGCCTTTGCCCCGACCGATATCACCAAGTGTGTTAGTAGTTGTTCCCTTTATCCATATCTTATCCGGCTGAATACCGGTTATTCCGGCAATCCGTTCGATCATGATCTCCCGGATGGGGGTAATCCTGGGGAAACTTGCGATTACGGTAATATCGATCTGTTCTATCTTCCAGCCCTCAGCCCTGACAAGTCCGCAGACTTGTCCCAGAAGGATGGCGCTGTCAGCGCCCTTCCACCTGCCGTCTTCAGGAGGAAATAGCAGTCCGATATCCCCCAGCCGGGATGCAGAAAGAAGAGCGTCAGCAACTGCATGAAGTACAGCATCTCCATCGGAATGACCCGAAAGACCGGAGTCAGACTTGATCCGGCAGCCCCCGACTAAAAGCGGTATTCCCTTTTCAAAGGGGTGAAAATCAAGGCCGATCCCGGTTCTGCTTTCCATTATTTCCCCCGTTATCGATTCAAGAATTGTCAGGTCCTCAGGATCTGTAAGCTTGATGTTCTCCGGGTCCCCCCTTACCGCAAGTACTTCATGACCGGCACATTCCATCGCCCCGCACTCATCGGTCACTTCAGATGCTTCCTCAAGCACGCGCAGAAGAATATCCAGGTGGAATCCCTGGGGTGTCTGGCTCATTCGGAGGTTTTCCCTCGGAACAGTACCGCTGATGATTGAAGAGGGTGATATTTTCTTGACAGTATCTCTGACAGGTACGACAGGTACGGCAGCTCCCGAATCCATTGCGCCCTTCATGACTCTCCTGATAAGAGAAGGGCTGACAAGCGGACGCGCCGCGTCGTGTACAAGTACCATGCTGGATGATTCGAGTGTTCTAAGACCCGCCAGAACGGAATCCTGGCGCCTCAGACCCCCCGCAGCTATCGAAACACCTGCGGGCGGATTCCAGAAGGGTTTCCATACAGCGCTGTCGGCCGGAGTTACCACTACGATCTCTCCGATCTCCTCAATAGCCCTGAATGCACGGATCGACCAGTCGACAAGTGTTCTGCCGCGGAGTCTCAGAAACTGCTTGGGGAGTTCCGAACCGAATCTCGTGCCCGATCCGGCAGCCACTATCACAACTCCCCAGGCATTCTTATGCATGGAAATCAAATCATCAGTTTACTGCCGGTATGTCAGGCATCAGCTTCGTCTTCGCTTACGTCCTTGCATAGCCTTGCGAAGACCATGGTTCCACCGGAAGATCTGAAAGTTGTATGAGCCTGGGCTTCAACGGTATTACCTAACATATCTTCAGCACCCTCTACGACGATCATGGTTCCGTCATCCATGAAACCGACCGCCTGTTTGGGATTCCTGCCCTTCCGTACCAGCCTTATCGAAAGGACTTCACCCGGCAGTGTAACCGGTCTGGCCGCCGGTCCGACCTCTTCAAGATTGATGACATGATTACCTTCCTTAACAGCTATATCAAGGATATCCATGTCACTGCTGAGAAGAGAAACGTTTTCCCTTCGGAGATACTCGAGCATGCGGAAACGCTCTCTCTCCAGCTTCCCGAAATCCATATACTCAAGTCCGCCTG
>JBDLJP010000219.1:0-4078 GCA_039714295.1 Candidatus Fermentibacterota bacterium | reverse complement strand
GTAGATCCCGAGTCTGTCCAGACCCCACACGAGATTATTTCTGATGATGCCGTTGCAGGAGCCGTCCTTCGCATCAATACCCTCACCGCCTATAACCCCTCCGCCGCCGCTGTGCACCGTACAGTACGAAACGCTGAAATTATCTGATCCGGCGATGGTTATGCATTCCTGTTCACCGCCGCTGCAGGCCATTCCGACATCACAGGAATCGATACTAACATTGTCGCTGTCCCATACTCCTATACCGGAGGAAGCTGTGTTCCAGGTTGAACAGGCAAGAATGGTGATGTCGCTGGATCCATCGACCAGAATACCCGTGGCGTTATCTCCGCCGATTACGTTATGTACGGTAATTCCCCGAACTGTGACATTCCTGCTTCCCGTAATGTCAAGCAAACCGCCCCAGTCCGCCGGCAGCGTTATGCCGGAACCGCTGAGAATTACGCTCCCGTCCCCATGATTCATCAGGAGTATTCCCTGGCTGCTTGTACTCCCGTCCAGAGTTATCTGAACACGCTCCGCGTAGGTGCCTGCCATTACTCGAAGAGTCATGCCGGCCTGCATCTGATTCGTTCCGTACTGAATAGTTTTCCAGGGAGCATTCAGCGATCCGTCGTTTGAATCATCGCCCTGAGATGACACATAGAAGGTTTGATCAGAAGGGGGGGGAGCCTCCGGATTAGAGCATCCAAGTAAAAGGACTGCAAGTATGATTGTGTATTTCATGAAATTACCCCTTTCAACACTAACTGTCGAGCACCTCGCGCACCTTTGCTGCAAGATCCAGATTTCTGAAGGGCTTCTGGATGAACAGCACTCCCTCCTCCAGTACCCCATGGTGGGCAATAGCGTTGGCTGTATAGCCGGACATGAACAGTAGTTTAAGGTTCGGATAGAGGGTCAGGATTTTCCTGGCCAGTTCACTTCCGTTCATCTCAGGCATAACGACATCGGTTATGAGCAGATTGATCTCTCCCTGATGCGCCTTCGCAATGCTGAGAGCCTCTCGTGGCGTGGAGGCTCCCATCACGGTATACCCCTGATGTTCAAGCAGAATCATTATAAGCTGCAGGATCGATACCTCATCTTCCACAAGAAGAATGGTTTCCTGTCCGCCTCTGACCGATTCCACGGTCACTTCCTTGTGTATCGGTATGGTCCCTGTCGTATGCCGGGGCAGGTAGATCTTGAAGACCGCCCCGTAATCCGGCTCGCTGTAAACATCGATGAAGCCGTTGTTCTGTTTGACAATTCCGTAAAGTGTTGCCAGTCCCAGACCGGTACCTTCACCGACATTTTTTGTAGTGAAGAACGGTTCAAAAAGATTACGTCTGGTTTCATTGTCCATACCGCAGCCGTTATCGCTTACGGTCATGAGAACATATTCACCCGGAACGAACCCCGGGTGTCCGGTGCAGTAGGCTTCATCTGTAATCGCGTTTTCCGTCTGGATAGTGATCTTACCGACCCCATTGATGGAGTCCCGTGAGTTAACACAAAGGTTAGCCAGGATCTGATCGATCTGTACCGGATCCATCTTTATCGGCCAGAGATCCGTCCCCGGCAAAAAGATGAGATCGATGTTTTCGCCGATCAGCCTTCGCAGCATTCTGAGCATCCCGTCCACTGTACGATTCAGGTCCAGCAGCCTCGGAGCAATGGTCTGCTTGCGGGCGAAAGCCAGCAGCTGCCGGGTCAGGTCTGCAGAGCGTTCGGCGGCAATTCGGATTTCTGTCAGATTATTATGAAGCGGGTTAGACGGATCCATCTGCACCAGCGCCATCTCCGTGTGACCGAGTATCACACCCAGCATATTGTTGAAATCGTGCGCCACACCACCTGCCAGCCGACCAATGGACTCCATCTTCTGGGCCTGGCGTAACTGAGTCTCCAGTTTTATCTGCTCGGTGATATCGGTGACAATGCCTACTCCGCCCGTAACCTTTCCTTCAACGAAGATTGGAATCCAGTCCGATTTGATCCGGGCTTCTTTGCTGCCGGTGAATGAGGTGTACAAACCTTCGAAGTATCCTCGTTCACCATTCAGTGTTTTATTAATCTCCTTCAGGAACTCTTTGTTGGGCAGATCGTTTATATCCAGACCAAGAAGCTGCTCACGGGTTGATCCGAAAGTATGGATAGCGATATCATTAGTATCCGTAACTATTCCTTTATCGTTGTAGTGTATAATTCCTATAGGAGCGCTCTCAAAGAACATCCGATGTTTTTCCTCGCTTGCCCGCAGCGCATCCTGAGCATGTTTATGCTCTGTGATATCTCTGAATATCCCGACAGCCGAATTGAAAACACCATCCTTCAAGATGCCGCTTCCATAACCCTCTACATAAATCTCCTTACCGCTTCTTGATATGAAAACCGTTTCAAAATCTACGGTTTCCCCCCTGGAGACTATTTCCAGCCGCTCGCGAATTTTATGTATCTGATCATCCCGAAATATATCTGAGACATGGAGAGCAGTTACTTCTTCCTGAACATATTCCAGAACATCCAGCCACTTTCTGTTTACCGCGAGGAATTTACCAGTCGGGTCTATAAGATGAATGAGATCATTGGCACCGTTGAACAGATTGTAATACCGTTCTTCGCTGGCGCGAAGCTCCTCTTCTGTCTGTCTGGAGTTAGCGAGAGCATCTTCCAGTTTGGCAATGCGTCTCTTCAAATCAGTACTGTTGAGGAGCATCTCTGATTCTTCATTTTTGCCGGGCATATGCGTTACCTCCGCAGAGTGATTCTCCCGGAAACGTTCAGCCCTTTACTGCATGATCCAGGAGCGCTGACCTGCAGGATCGATTCACTGGAATTCCTGCATTGAGCTAACCTGCGTATTACCAGTCGCATATATGATATATTCCACTGGCAATAATGACAATAGGAAAGCAGCCCTCTTAAATCAGCCCGTATACAGATACATGCTTGCCGCTGCTGGATGAAAAACAGCTCCGTTCCCAGTCTTCCCATCTTTCAATCAGCTTCATACCTGCAGCTCTTGCCATCATGTCCAGCTCCGATGGCCAGGTGTAGCGGATGGTTACAGGGTAAAGCCGAACACCCTTTTCGGAGAGGATTACGTGCTGGCTGGTTACCAGCTGCTTGAGCGGATCATGCCGGGACACATCGATCTTAACCCTGTTCTCGCCAACATCCGTTGCCCGGACGCTCTGACCTCGATCAAATCTCCCGATATCAGGGACAAAAGCCTCTATCAGGAAAACTCCATCAGGAGTAAGTCTGTGCGCAATGTTCACAAGGCATTTTAACTGGTCATCCTGCGTGGTCAGGGAGAAAAAGGTGTTGAAAACAACAAAGATCAGATCGTACCTGCCTTGAACATCTACCTCTGAGAAATCCCCCATACTGACCGGTATATCCTTTCCAGGAGGTTTCCCATGAAGCTTCTTAACCATGGATGGGGAAGCATCGATACCGGATATATCGATACCCTTTTCCTTCAGTGGCAGGGCAACGCGACCTGTTCCGATCCCCAGCTCCAGAACGCGACCTTGATTCGCCAGATCACTCAGCAAGGCAATCGAGGACTCGTCAGGAGAACTGTACCAGTCGTCGTAAATGTCTGCGATTTTCTCTCCGTAAGTTTCAGGCTGGTATTTTTCCATGAACTCTACCTTCCATTGCAACGGCAGTTGTGACCGCTCTATATCTTATCTGCCTCGTTTAACTTTTGATAGAAGTCTATGCCAGAATCCAGTTTTTCTTTTTTGTATAACAGGATAGCTTGCTTTATAGGGCTCAATTCTGTACTCACTGCCCAGCATAAATGCGACCCACTCTTCGGGCGACAGGGCTTTCCTTCCATTCGGTTCATGCCCGACAGTCGCGGCGATATCGCCGCAGATGATATCATCGTACAGTCTGCCTGGATCATCGGCTCCGACCTTCACCAGCCGCTGGTGAAATGCCAGCATTCTCCATTCCAGCGAAAAGTAATTCCATTTAACACCGCAGTTGGTACAGGTGTACGAGCCGGAAAGACCCCAGACATTTTCGCAGTCATCTATCCGCTTGAAACAGGGCAGCTCCAGAGCTGATTCAACAAGCC
>JBDLJP010000218.1:0-4089 GCA_039714295.1 Candidatus Fermentibacterota bacterium | reverse complement strand
GATCACCGGATCATCGCTTTGTATCATGGGCTCGGGAAGAGTGTATGCAGTCAATTCCCCGGGGATTGAAGGCGGAAATTGAGCGATCTGGCCAGGCATTCCATTTGATACTGTTACTGTACAGCCGACCGCTGTCTGTATGGGCGGAATGTTCAGTTGGAACAGGCTCCAGTCTATCTCTCCCTGCAGGACGAATGCTCTGGATTCTGTGCTTCTGGGGTTTGAGATTGGAGTAGAGGATACGGCAAACACATCGTAGAGATCTCTGGTTGCTACGATGTCACCTTCCTGCGATGGTGGAACACGGGTCATATCCATACCCAGACCTTCTTCGTGTTCCCTGATGATCTGCCCCTCGAACACCCAGATAGTATTCCTTGTTCCCATCTGTGAGAGCATCAGCCTGGCAGCATTTACAGTATCTCCGAGAAGGGAGACTTCCTCAAATCCGGAGCATACGGCTTTTGATGACAGAATCATTCCGCTGGCGGGATCAAAGGACTGAAAAGTCCTCTCCTGCCCTTCCGTCCATTCCATCGAAGCGCACGCCAGATCGGCCAGAACCGGCAGATAATCACCCTCGATAACAGTTGAATTCTCTATTACCCTTCCAGCCGTACCTATTTCCGAGATCAGAAGGGAATCCTCCCTCAGGGCTTTTATGGTAATAGTTGCCGAGCCGTCGGACATCTGCATCTCCATTCGCCCCAGATCGTACTCTCTGTCTGTAACAGCAATCATGGTCATTTCGATATCTCTCCGATTGCCCATCAGAATCATGTTCCAGCTGATAGTCTGTGTAATAAGAAGCGAATCAGCAGAATAATCATTAATGTCCAGCTGCATATATCCGACATCGTCACCCTGTATCGAAACCGCAAATTTCTGAGTACCCGCATCGGCTGCGGTCACGGAAAGATCAGAATCAGGCCTCCCGCTTTCACTTTCACCATCGCTGGATCCGCATGCGGTAAAAGGTATCAGTAATGCAAACATCCACAATGTAACTAAAACAGATTTCATCTCTTCGCTCCAATATAATTTTCTATGGATGCAGCTATCCTGATACCGGCTTTCCCATCCCAGAGCGGGATATCCGGTGGCAGGGCAGGGCGGTTCTCGATCTGCTTTTCTACTGCTTCCACTATCCCGGATGCATCCGGGCATAGTATGTTGGTTCCAAGTTCCAGGGTAACAGGTCTTTCAGTACTGGTTCTTACGGTAACACAGGGTACTCCGAGCACACTTGTTTCCTCCTGAACACCTCCGGAATCGGTTATTACAACGGAAGCCTCAGCCTGAGCCCGGATGAAGTTAAGGTATGTCAGGGGTTTTCCAATCGTGATCCTGTCCGGTACAGTGATGTTCCAGTCGTGTATGTGCGCCAGGGTTCTCGGATGCGCGGGAAAGAAGACTGTCAGGTCATCAAGTCCGCCCAGTGCCTCCAGTATGACTCCCAGTCTTTCCGGATTATCAACGTTTGAAGGCCTGTGAAGAGTAACAAGCGCGAAGGGTTCTTCCGACAATTGCTCTCCGCCGTCCATCGCATCAGGCAGAAGCCTCAGAAGCGTATCGATCATGGGATTTCCGACAAGCCTGATCATTTCACTGCTTTTCCCTTCGGCAAGCAGATTATCACGCGCTTCGGAACTGGTAATAAGGAGAAGACCGGCAAGCTGGTCGGTGAGTACTCTGTTTATCTCTTCAGGCATATCGCGGTCAAAACTCCTGAGCCCGGCCTCAACATGTATTACAGGTATGCCGTACCTGACCGCTGTGAGCGAGCACGCAAGTGTCGAATTCACATCCCCGACAACTACTACAGCATCAGGCATCCGGCTCAGAATAACTTCTTCGTATCGTTTCATTATGGTTGCGGTCTGTACGGTAATGCTTGCAGACCCTACTTCAAGATTGATATCCGGTCTCGGCAGTTCCAGTTCATCGAAAAAACTCTGGGACATAATATGATCGTAGTGCTGCCCGGTATGAACGATCCTTAACTCGAAAGCAGGATCAATGTTCCTTATTATCGGATCAACCTTCATGAAGTTGGGCCTTGCCCCGCAGACGATATCAATCACTTATTTCTCCGTGGTTTCATCGAAAATCGGTTTGTGATACTGATTCAACCTTGGCGGTCCTTCTGCTATGCCTGCCTCCATCAAATTCCTCACGAATAAAGATTCCTACAATCTCCCTGGCAAGAAACGGAGCTGTCAGCCCACCAGCCAGAATCAGCACATTCGCGTTGTTATGATGTCTTGCGTAATAAGCCATTTCCGGAAAGAGACAGAGAGCAGCTCTGACACCGGGATACCTGTTGGCACTTATGCTCATGCCTACTCCAGAATTGCATATGAGGATGCCCCGCTCAGCTTTTCCCTCCAGAAGACTCCGGCACAGGTATCCGGCAAAATCAGGATAGTCAACCGAATCGGATGATGAAGGACCCAGATCCGTCGCGGTCAGGCCAAACTTCTCTGAAAGCCATGGGACAAGGTCGCACTTCAGATGGTAGCCGGCATGATCACTGGCAATAACAAGGTTCATCAGTCCGAGTCTTTAGTATAACTGGCGACAACAGTTGAGAGTACAATAGAACACAGTTTCGATTCAGCGGAATCGGCTCTTGATGTAAGGACTACCGGATTGTTGGCTCCCATGATAACAGCTCCCAGCTCTCCGCCCGAGATGAAGATAAGCGACTTGTATAAAATGTTGGCAGCCTCTATATCAGGCAGGACAAGGATATCGGCATCTCCTCCGACAGGGGAGTCGATTTTTTTAATCCTGCAGGCTTCGGACGATACAGCGAGATCCATGGCAAGCGGGGCGTCGAAGATGATGTCTCCGAATTCTCCTGCATCTGCCATTTCCTTCATCCGTGCAGCTTCCATAGTACATGGCATCTTCTCGTAGGGGATCTCCTTGGCACATACATAAGTCGATTTAGGATGTTCAATTCCGAGAGCTCTGGCTACAGTGACAGCATTCCTGAGCATAGCTACTTTTGTATCGTAATCCGGGGCTATGTTCATAGCAGCATCGGTAATGATAAGAAGTTTGTGGTATCCTGGAACGTCAAATGCGGCAACATGACTCAGGATGCCGGGACCCCTGATTCCCCTTTCTCTGTCAAGAATAGCTTTCAGGAAAGTACTCGAAGCCACAAAGCCCTTCATTATAAGATCCGCGCTGCCGGAACGGACAACTTCAACACCTTTGATGGATGCAGTTTTATCATCCTCTGCATGGATGATTTCAACACCGTTGAGATCGAAATCCGCCTTTTCGGCAGCTTCCCTGATCCCCTTCTCAGGACCTATAAGCACGGCATCCGCCATATCAGATTTAACTGCGGTACCTATTGCTCCCATAGTTTCAACTTCATCGGCACGCACAACGGCTACCCGTTTTGAGGGAAGTTCCCTGGCAATTCTTTTCATTTCCTCGAGAGTTCTGATAGGCTCCATTGATGCCCCCTGTAAGGATGATTTGCTATTTAGTTCTGATTTACTTTGAACACACAGTATGAATATAGCTCCTGCACAATATCTCCTGCAATAAGTGTTGACAAAAAGCAATCGGGAAGTGAGATTCGTAGACATTCTTCACGATACTTTGGGCGGATTATCTTATAATCTGGCACACACGTTCTAACGGTAACGCTTGCACGCATTTCTCAATCTCCGGAAAGGGGTGATGTACATGAAACACATACCAGCATCAGAAGTCAGGTCAACGATTGCAAACCATATGCTGGCCGACGGGTTCAATATGGTTCTGGATCTGAAAAAAAGCAGAGGGAGTACAATACACGATGCGTCTGAAAACAAGGATTATCTCGATCTTTTCAGCTTTTTCGCTTCTGCTCCGCTTGGAATGAACCATCCTGCCCTCTGCACGGATGAGTTCAGAAACCACATTGCTGATGTAGCCATCAACAAGCCTTCCAACTCGGATTTCTATACTGAAGAGCTTGCAGCATTTGTAGAGACTTTCGCTGATACGGTTATCCCTGACAGTCATCCCTACCTTTTCTTCGTTTCGGGTGGTGCCCTTGCAGTCGAAAATGCTCTGAAAACA
>JBDLJP010000217.1:0-4097 GCA_039714295.1 Candidatus Fermentibacterota bacterium | reverse complement strand
AGATCATCCGGAGCTGCAGGGAGTTCCTTGTCATTGTACGGGTCACAGTTGTCCCTGAACCATAATCTGAGGAATTCCTTGTCGATGTTCTCCGGTTCCTGGCGGTTTCGGAATCTCTCTTCATAGCTGCCGGCTATCCAGTATCTTGATGAATCAGGAGTATGAATCTCATCGATGAGGATGATGTCACCGTTATCATCTTTTCCCAGTTCGTATTTTGTATCAACCAGGATAAGACCGTTTTCAGCGGCTATCTTCATCCCTCTTCTGAAGAGCTTCATCGCTATATTGGATGCTCTGTTCCACTCATCCTGTGTCATCAGACCTTCAGTGACTATTCCTTCAGGTGTTATGGACTCATCATGGATATCACTCTTGGTTGTAGGGGTGATAATAGGCTCGGGGAATTTCTGGTTCTTCACCATTCCGTCCGGGAGTTCATTCCCGCAGATGTTCCGGCTGCCGCTATTGTAAAGGGTCCATGCGGAAGTGCTTGTGCTGCCGGTAAGGTAGCCCCTGACGATGAACTCCACCGGGAAAACCTCGCATTTCACAGCAAGAGTGGCATTCGGGTCTGGAATTGAAATAACGTGATTTGGAACAATATCACTGGTTTTGTCGAACCAGAATGCGCTTACCTGGTTAAGAACCTGCCCCTTGAAAGGAACCGAAGCAAGTACCCTGTCAAAGGCGCTTTGTCTGTCGGTTGTGATAAGAAGAATCCTGTCTCCAAGATCGTAGCTGTCTCTGACTTTTCCCCGTTTCCCTCCCGGAAGACCCAGCGATAATGTATCAGTAAGGCAGCTTGAAAGATTTTTCCTGATAGTATCCTTGTTTACCATGATATCCTCTCGATTGTTAACGAAATTCATTAGCGATTTCAATTCTGAGCATGTATGATAGTGAAACTTTCCGTTAATTGAAACCTTTTCAAGTTTGTAAAGAACAGGAGTAATATGAAGCAGGATAACGCTTCGGATAAAAACATTACATGGCACCATCATGGTGTGGACAGAACTGACAGAGAAAAGCTTCTCGGGCATTCTGGAGCCACAGTATGGCTCACAGGTCTTTCCGGTTCAGGCAAATCCACTGTTGCGGATTTACTTGCGGAATTGCTTCAGGAGCGCGGAGTTCTAACAGCGATCCTCGACGGTGACAATATCAGGCATGGTCTTAACAGTGATCTGGGATTTTCACCGGATGACAGGAAAGAGAACATCCGCAGGATAGCTGAAGTCGCAAAACTGTTCAGTTCCTTCGGTGTTGTGAATCTGCTTGCTTTCATAAGTCCGTACCGTGAGGACAGGGATTTTGCCAGGTCGATCCAGGGTGAGAACGATTTTCTTGAAGTGTACGTTGAAGTTCCGCTTGAAGTTGCTGAGCAGAGGGATCCGAAGGGTCTATACAAAAAAGCCCGAAGCGGTGAGATACCCTCTTTCACAGGCATATCAGCTCCATACGAAGAGCCCCTTTCCCCTGAACTTGTTCTGAAAACTCATGAATTTTCAGCAGAGGAGTGCGCTGAACAGATTCTTCAGCTCCTTATAGCTAAGAGCATAGTAACACCGGTCAGTTAACAATGCAGTTCTTCTCATGGATATCCTTCAGATCAGACAGCAGAGAGAGAAGATTCTTCCGTCCCCTGGGAGGGGACGAAAGAAAATCATTCAAGCTCCATCTGCTGTCAGCCGTCTGCGGTGGAGTCTCCATGGGAGTCATTATAAATCATGATTACATCGCTGTTAACGGATTGCACGCCGCTGCATGGCAGATAACCGCTCTCACGATGCTCTGGCCCATCAGCAACATGCTTGCTGTTTTCATAAACCACTGGCTGGACAGAAAGGGAAGGTACGACAGGGCAGTTCTCATAGTTGGTGTCCTTTCCAGGCTTCCCGTAGCTCTGATGTTCTTCTCTTCGAGTGTTAACCTGATGCTGCTGCTCCTTCTTTTCTTCTTTGCATCGAACAGTGTAATCCTGCCCGCACAGAACAGCATCATGAAGAAGAGGTACTCTCAGAACAACAGGGCAAGGCTTTTCGGTTGGTGGACAAGCGTATTCACACTGCTCAGCCTTCCCATGGCCATGCTTGCAGGTCCACTTCTGGACATCGATTTCCATTACTACAGAATCCTTTTTCTGGTTGAATCTCTGTTCGGAGCAGGGCAGGCTGTGTTCCTATCCAGGATGGCAAGAGGTATGGAATCCGGAGTTTCAGCGGACACAGGATCAACACATTTTTTCAGGAGCCTGTGGGCAATATTTAAAAATGACAGGGATTTCGCCTGGTTCGAGACATACTTTTTCATATACGGTATTGCTTTCCTGATGCTCCTGCCCGTGATTCCCTTCTTCGCAATTGACAAACTCGGACTGGATTACGAGCAGTACGCCCTGGCGAAGGGTGTAATCGGGCAGATGGGAGTGCTTCTTCTATCTCCCTTTCTCGGAGTCCGGCTTGAGAAACTTCATCCCTTCAGATTCACAGGCATCGTATGTCTGCTTCTCGCCCTGTATCCTCTTTCGATGGCATTCGGCACCTGGATACCTGAAATGGGGATTACATTCTTCTATATCGCATACGCTGTCTTCGCTGTGGGCATGTCAGGCGTCAGAATATCCTGGAACATTTCCAGCATGCATTTTGCTCCTCCGGGGCAGGAAGCCACATATCAGGGTCTGCATGTCACCATGACGGCTCTGAGAGCGAGCTTTGCACCGATACTTGGGAGTGTTCTGCTGCATTTCGGCGGGTTTTCTGAAGCATTCGTGGTCGCTTCCGGGCTCTTCGCTCTCTCGGGAATACTGTTTCTCCGAAAGTACAGGAAAAGGAGGGCAGAGGGAATACTTGTGTAGCAGCTCAGAAAGAGATGAAGTTCAGTATTTCCGAAGTATTCCTGAGTTCAAGCACCCTGGGGCCGGGTGCGGAAAAATCTCCGTCAGGCCGTATGAATACAAAATCAACTTCTGATGCATTGGCAGCGCCCATATCGCTGCCTGCACTGTCACCGACAAAGAGAGTATCGTACGTTTTTGAATCAGCGAGTTTCATTGCAATACGGAGTATTTCAGGGTCCGGTTTTGCTGACCCTGTTTCACAGCTCAATACGATCAGATCAAGATACTCCATCAATCCCGATACCTGCAGCCTTTTGCGCTGGACAGATCCGGGACCGTTGGATACAATTCCAATACTGTATTCACTCTTGAGTGCAGTCAGCAGATCTATAATGCCCGGGAGCGGTTCTCCATGTTTCTCCAAGCCATTGAAGTAGAGTTCGATGAATTCAACGGGGTCAATACCTAATCCGGCTTTGCTGAATGCCTGGCGCATTTCATTTGAATCCGGTTCGATTGCAGATGGTTTGCAGGCTTCAATATCCTGGATGACCTTGTCCTCCAGGAATCGAAGGATATGCTTCAGAGAATCGTTTGAATCTTCAAGGTTGAGCATCTCTATAATGTATTGCGCGGCGAACTTCTGCGCCCCGGCATAATTGAGGAGTGTTCCATCCAGATCAAACAGAATAGTGCTGTATTTGCTGAAATCCATTAGATAACCTCCGTACTCTGCTAGCATGCTCATGAAATCGCGCTTCGGCAATACCTTTGCGTTATATTACTGCTGCTTTGAATCGCTGAATAATCTCCAATAGAAAGGTGCGATTGAAATGAGTAACCCGAATACAGCTCCACTGACTCTTGAGAAACCTCCTGCGGAAAAGAGCATTCTCGTTCTTTCCGGCAAGGGAGGAGTGGGTAAGAGCACCGTTGCCGCCAACCTTGCGATTTCCCTTTCACTTAAGGGATTTTCTACAGGTCTTCTTGATACGGACTTCCACGGACCAAGCATTCCCAAGCTTCTTGGTATGGAGGGAACTAGACTAACATCATCAGATGGAAAAAAACTTGATCCCGCAGAACTCGGATCACTCAAGGTGATCTCCGTTGATTTTATGCTCGGTAGCAGAACAGATCCTGTTATCTGGCGAGGTCCGATGAAGATGAATGTTATCAAACAGTTTCTTGAAGATGTGAAGTGGGGAGAGCTGAACTATATGGTTGTGGATTGTCCTCCCGGAACCGGTGATGA
>JBDLJP010000216.1:0-4120 GCA_039714295.1 Candidatus Fermentibacterota bacterium | reverse complement strand
TCCTGTTTCTGTTAATGAAGTTTCGCAGAAGAGGAGATCTCAGGTTGGTTGAGAGTTCAGTTGCATTGAGAGCCAGGCAGATAACATCAACACTGCTGAAGAGTCCTTCATCTTCGTAGTAGTCCAGCGGAGGTGTATCTATGAAGCATAACTGCTCGTTCTGAGTCATGTAGATACTCGAGATGGGAATTCTTGTTGTGCCTTTATGGTTGTAGGATGGTGATATATTCCTGCACGATAGCGCGTTGATGAGTGCTGATTTACCCGAATTAGCAGACCCGGCAATAGCCACATATCCTGAACGCAGTTTACCGGGCTGAGTCATTATTCGGGCTCCGTTGAATCAGTTCCGGCATCTGTCTCATTCTCCTGAATGTCCGGAAGTGCCTGAATCATTTCCACCGGAGTATCTTCAACGGCTGCCGTTTCATCTGCAGGAGTTCCTGGTTCCTCTTCAATCTCCTCTGCAGTTTCTTCGATAATCTCCGTCTCGTTCTGCTCTTCTATCTCCACCGGAGTTTCCTCAATAATCACCTCAGGATGTTCTTCAGATGTCTCCTGTGAATCTATGCGGGCTTCTGTTCCACGCAGAGCAGTGAAGTCTCCTGATGTGTTCCCGAAATAGAGTACTCCATTGAGAAGAAGAGGAGCCGTACCGGAGTAACCATCCATTTCCAGCGAATCAAGTTTCTCTCCGGTATCAAGATCAAGAATGTGTATCCTCTGATCGTCACAGGCTACGTATATCATCTCCCGTCCCACTGCAGGCGGCAGCTGTATCCAGTTGTCATAGTTCTGTCTCCAGAGCACAGCCCCGCCGGAGGCTGCAAGTGATACGAACTGTCCGTCATTTGTACCGCAGAGAACCGCATCTCCCGCAATGACAGGGCGTGCCAGGACGCATCTTGAACTGGAACTGACAATATCAGTTTCCCATATTACATGTCCGTCATACAGAGAAAATTTCCTGACAACACCGTTGGAGAATCCGGCATATACACCCGAGGCATCAGCCGAAGGGGGTGACGCCTGGCTGCTGTAATCTCTTGCCCATAGCCGGGAGCCATCATGGTTGAAGGCGACAATATGACCGTTTTCGCTTGAAAACACGCCAATGGAATCCACTACTGCGGGACCAAGAACAATTCCTCCGATATCATCACTCCATACCGGTTCTCCGGTGCGGGCGTTCAAGGCACAGACCTTACCCATTGAATTACCTGTAATGATAAGCGAATCCGAAAGAACAGCAGTGTTGCAGAATACATGATAACCGATGCCGGCAGACCACCGTTTGCTGCCTGTGAACCTGTTAAGAGCGTAGATAACACCATCCTGACCGCCGAAGTATACTGTTGTGGAATCAACTGCGGGTTCTCCGCAGATTCCGCAGACTGTGGCGAAAGACCATCTTACAGAACCGCTGGCATCATCAACAGCACGCATATTGCCGTCGTTGCAGCCGAAATACAGGACTCCATCCACATATGCTGGAGATGAAAAGAATTCTCTTCCTGCATCTGCTCTGATGGACCAGAGTGTTTCGAACGGGGATAGAATGTCCGGTCCCCATCCGGCGTCAGCTGTGGATAAACCTCTTGCCTGAAGCCAGAACTCAGGCATTTCCTTAATGTAATCCTGTTCTTCAATAGCAGTAATGGTATCAATGTCTGAGGAGTCGGCTGGAACAGCCTGAGGCAGTGAGCCGCCCGATCCTTCGGATTTGAATACAGTTGTGATGAGAAAGAGCAGTATGAGTGTGGATATCAGGCTTATTCCTATAATGAATATATGCCTTTTATCAGAATATCCCGCCGTCTTGATTCTCTCATCAGCATGTACATTTGATTTTTGCAACTGAATACAACCTCTCAATATATGATAACGGGAGCACCGACCGGAAGAGACCTGTACAATGCTTCCAGATCGCTGCTTCCCATTCTGATACAGCCGTGGCTGACATTTCTGCCTCTGCCGACTCCGTAATGAATAAGTATACCGCCTCCGAGGTCTATCTTATAGGAACCCAGCGCTCCGGGTACCCTCTGGACGTAGACCCTCTCGGCGGCTGAAAGGGAATCATGGTAGAACGAAATCTGCTCTTCCCAGGGGATTGTATCGGGTATAACTACGTACTCATCAGGTTCCGGAGGTACCAGATTCATCTCCTCCCAGTACCAGTCCGGTCTGTACCAGTAAGGATTCTCACCCTTCTTTATAACGTAACTGATACCCCGGGGCGTTGTGAAATTCCAGACCTGTCCGTCATCGTTGCTTGTCCAGCCTTTCCCGGTGCCGCAGTAACCTGATCTAACCAGAACATCTTCACCGTTACCGATGTTTCTTCTCAGATGAAATCTGTTCTCATGGGTATCGATGAGAAGGTAGTATCCAACATAATCATCACTCAATTCATACATCTGAATCAGGGCCTGAAGGGAATCCAGTCTGTATGTCAGAAGATTCAGTGAATCGGACTGCTGATGAAAGAAGGAGTGCACATCCATAAGAGTATCGTGTTCTGAAGCCAGCATCTGCAACTGATCATTGACGAATCTGTAGTCCATATGCGTATTCATCAGTTTTCTTGAAAGAGTATCAGCACTGACGAGACTGATGATAAGACCGGTCAGAAGCACAGAGGCAAGAACTATAACAGCGGTTTTAAGTGAATTCATTCAGGTTGTGCCTTTCATATGACTGGATCACTGACAAGAGTTCTGCTGGTGGGCCAGACCGCTCTGCTTCCGCGAATATCAATATGAACAAAGGGACCGTGTGTAGAAATCCATCTGTATGCTGACGCACCCCCTGTAATAACTTGTCCATCCACTTCAAGCATCCTGACGATCTCAACAAGGTATTCACCATCGTAAACATCGACTCGTTTGTTCCTGTCGATATCGTCCATAAGATTGTTCGATGGCCAGCTTTCTATCCATATATCAGCGGCCTGTCCATACAGGTGAAGGCTTTCTGTCGTTTCGTTGCCGATGGAGGCGTTGTACGCAGGTGTTCTGAAACCGCTGATATTATGGATATCTGAAGCCTGAGGATAAACTTCCTGTACTGCTGCCAGTATCGCTTCCAGTTTATCTGCAAGTCTCAGATCAAACGCCATGTACTGCGGATAATTCCCCTCAACACGGCATAGAAACTGACCAAGCGTCAGATGGGTTGTTATCCTGGTACCGGATGTGCCGGAAGTCAGCTCAATGAAATATTCCGGCAGGCGATCACGTCTGTTCCCATCTCCATAGCTTCCTATCGGGAATGAATTAAGAGTAGTGGTTCTCCATCTGCAGGATTCAACAGGGACTATAACTGCGTAGTTTTCAATCGTACCGCCGCAGCTGACATCGATATGGAAGATACCATGGCTCCTGGGGGCTCTCCATCCGAAAGAACTGCCGGCTCCAGTAGACGGATACCCTTCTGTAGCGCTCCAGCCGGTATCCTCATTCTGTACAGAAAGTGTTACAGAATCACCGGGCATGACGACAAACGCCAGCCGGTTTTCCGGAAGCGGGTTTCCGTTGACACGAAGTTCGATTGAGGGTAAAGCCGTGACCGGATCATCCGCAGTGGAAAACAGCATCATCCATATCAATAACCAGTACATTTTACACTAACCTCTCGGACGCTCTCAGATGCAATCTTCCGGATGCGGAAGAAACATCCCTGCAGTAAAGCCTTACAGCCTCAGAGTACGCAATGTGCTCCTGAAGCAGTATTCTGTCAGACAGTGTTTCAACGGTATCATCATCCTGCACATTAACCGCTTTCTGAAGTAATATAGGCCCGGTATCAACACCCGCATCTACATAATGGACAGTGCAGCCTGTTATCCGTACACCATAATCAAGTGCCTGCTTCTGAGCATGCAGCCCGGGAAAAGAGGGCAGCAGCGATGGATGTATGTTAATAATCCTTCCCCGGAACTCCTCCAGCATAGAACCTTTTATTATTCTCATGAGACCTGCCAGGCAGACTAGTTCAATACCTCTGTCCACCATAAAACGGGTCCATTCCCTCTCCTCTGCCTCTCCGAATTTTGTTCTGTATCGCCCCGGTGACATATAATGAGCTTCTACTCCCAGTTCTGATGCCCTTTTTAGAA
>JBDLJP010000215.1:0-4139 GCA_039714295.1 Candidatus Fermentibacterota bacterium | reverse complement strand
CCCCGACACCTTTGATGCCCATATCAAAATGGTGGAACGCGGTGAAATCGACATCTCTTTTTCCAATCCCTTTATCTACATCAAACTGGCCAAAACCGGCGCTGTAGCCTTTGCCCGAATTATCGAAGCTAATGGCAAACCGGACTTCACAGGCCAGATAATATGCCGACATGACAGTGAGCGAATCAAAGATATAAAAGACTGCCGGGGAAAGCGCTGGATTGCTGTGGACCCATCTTCCCCCTTTTCGGGAGGAGCGATTCTTGGGGACAGGGTAAGAATGCAGGATCATACTTCGGACCCGGGAGTGTTTATCCGGAGCATGGCGAACAGAGGTCACCTCGGTGGACTTTCCGGAACTACAAGAGACGCTCTTGAAATCCTTGCTGCAGCATCTTATGACCCGGTACTTGTCGAAACTGTGGGAGTTGGTCAGGCGGAAGTAGAGATCGCCTCTCTTGCGGATATAACTATTCTGGTTCTGGTACCCGGCCTGGGAGACGAAGTGCAGACCATGAAGGCGGGGATAATGGAGATAGGTGACATTATTGTACTTAACAAGGCTGACAGACCCGGAATAGAGCAACTTGAAATATCGGTGAACGCAAGCCTTGAACTCATTCCCGATCAGGCTGACAGACCAGCGGTTATCAGGTGTTCCGCGCAGACAGGGGAAGGCATTGAAGAACTGACTGATACCCTTCTCAGCAGCTCTGATGCGGGAATCGGGCGGAAGGCTATAGCCATGAGAAGGACTAAACTGATACTTAACAGCATTATCCGGGAGAAGGGAAAGGAACTCGCTCGAAAACGGATCATGGACAGATACGGCAGTGTTGAACAGGCAATCGAATCCATTCTCGAGGGGGACACAACTCCCTACAGGATTGGTGAAATGCTTTCCGGATTTCTTAAGAATTAACGGGAGAATGAGAATGAGTGTAAAAGGGATAGACCATATAGGTATAGCTGTCAAGAGTCTGGAGGAATCAATTCCGTTCTACAGAGACGACCTCGAACTGACTTTCCTCGGGATAGAGGAAGTCCCCTCTCAGAAGGTGCGCGTAGCTATGTTCAGTGTTGGTGAGTCCAGGATTGAGCTTCTCGAACCGACTTCCGAAGAGAGTCCGATTGCGAAAGCAATAGAGAAGCGCGGGCAGGGAATACACCATATAGCTTACTCGGTTGACAGTACGAAAGAAGAAATTGATTCAATGACGGGCAAGGGTGTAAGAATGATAGATACCGCTCCGCGGGAAGGAGCGGGAGGAACAAGAATAGCCTTTATTCATCCTGCAGCCAGCGGGAAAGTACTGACTGAATTATGTGAACATCCGAAGTCTGAAAAGGAAAACTGAGATGAGTTCTCTTGAAAAAGCTGACAAACTCCATGCACTGAGAGAAAAAGCGTTTGCCGGCGGCGGCGAGAATAAGATCGAGAAGCAGCATGAAAAGGGAAAACTGACTGCCAGGGAAAGAATTGATCTTCTTCTCGATGAAGACAGTTTCGAAGAGTTCGATATGCTTGTTACCCACAGGTCCACAAGGTTCGGGCTGGAAAAGAAAAAGATTCCCGGAGACGGAGTGGTTACGGGTTACGGAACAATAGACGGCAGGCAGGTGTACGTCTTCTCACATGATTTTACCGTGTTCGGAGGAAGTCTGTCGGAAACTTTCGCCGAGAAGATATTGAAAATCATGGATATGGCCGCTATGAACGGAGCACCCCTTATCGGTCTGAATGATTCCGGGGGAGCAAGAATACAGGAAGGGATAGAGAGTCTTGCCGGATACGGAAAGATATTTCTGAAGAACGTACTCTATTCCGGCGTTATTCCGCAGATTTCAGCAATACTGGGTCCCTGCGCGGGAGGAGCCGTTTACAGCCCCGCCATAACCGATTTCACGATAATGGTTAAAGACATAAGCTATATGTTTGTCACCGGTCCCACTGTTGTTAGAGCTGTTACCGGCGAAGATGTCTCGAAAGACCAGCTTGGCGGACCGGGAATTCACAGCAAAAGAAGCGGTGTATGCAGCCTCGTCTGCGAAGGCGAAAAGGAAGCTCTTCTCATTATCAGAAAGCTCCTCAGCTATATGCCGCAGAACAATATGGAGGATCCCATCAGAATACCCTGCAGTGATCCTCCCGATAGAATGGAAATGTGGCTGGACGAGTTCGTACCGGACAACCCCAACAAACCGTACGAAATGCGCACAATAATAGAAGCCATCGTTGACAACGGTGAATTTCTTGAGATACAGCAAGCTTTCGCTCCTAACATTATTGTGGGATTCTCAAGAATGAATGGTCATTCCATCGGAATAGTCGCGAATCAGCCTTCCTACCTGGCCGGGGTACTTGATAACGACGCCTCCGTGAAGGCTGCGCGTTTTGTCCGTTTCTGCGATGCGTTCAACATCCCTGTGCTGACCCTTGTGGATGTGCCCGGCTTCATGCCGGGAACGGCACAGGAATATGGCGGTATAATAAGGAACGGAGCGAAACTTCTTTTCGCCTACGCCGAAGCTACAGTGCCAAAAATTACGGTGATAATCAGAAAAGCTTACGGCGGTGCGTACGATGTAATGAGTTCAAAACACATAAGAGCGGATATAAATTACGCCTGGCCCACTGCGGAGATAGCTGTAATGGGACCCGACGGGGCGGTTGAGATAATCTTCAGGCGTGATATAGATGAAGCAAGAGATCCCGGAGCCAGAAAAAAGGAACTGATTGATCAGTACCGGGATAAATTTGCTAATCCCTACGACGCAGCTTCAAGGGGTTATCTCGATGATGTGATAATAGCATCAAATACAAGGTTCCGTGTTATCAAAGCGCTTGAGATGCTTGCTGGAAAGCGGCAGACAATACCACCCAAAAAGCATGGGAACATACCATTATGATGCCGGTCGGAGCAGTGATCCTTACGATAGTTCAGATCAATCCATCCGATATCGAAGGAGGGGTTGGAATAGCTCTGGTAGGCATGCTGACTGTATTCACAGGGCTTGTAGTCCTGGCTTTCATGCTCCCTGCCCTATATAGCTGGGTCAAGAACCGATTCGGCCTTGCCGGAATATTCAAAGGAAAATCTCTTTCACAGCGGGATTCCGACAGAACGTTGACCGTCGAGGAAGTAGCCGCGGTAACCGCGGCAGTCCATGCTCACTTCTGCCTTCTTGACCAGGTGGAGAATATGAAACTGACCTGGGAAGCCCATGAGAAACCCTATACTCCGTGGAAGCTTGCTGGAAGGGCGGAACTAATTCAGGAATCAGGATCGCTGCAGAACAGAATCAGGAGTACCTGAAATGCCCGAGTACAAAATAACGATCAACGATAGAACCTACACTGTTAATCTGGGAAGAATACTGGATGATACAGTGGATGTTACTCTCGACGGGAAAACCTACCAGGTTAAGGTTGAGGCTCCGATGAGAAAGACATCGAAAACCCCTGTTATTAACAGGCACCGCCAGGTTCATGATGCCGCTGAAGTGCCGGACAGAACATCCCCCCCCGGTATTACAGCCGAACCGGGCGACGTTGCGGCACCTCTCCCCGGCATTATCCTTAAGATCCTGGTAAAGGAAGGCGATACCGTAATCAAGGGACAACCTGTAGTGATAATGGAAGCGATGAAAATGGAAAACGAGATTGAATCACCCCTATCCGGGACGGTAGGTGAGATTCTCACATCCGAAGGAGACAGCATCCTTGAGAATGCGGTCATCATGAAAATCGGAGGCTGATCAATGTCCATTTTCCCTAACCTTTTCGTGTGGGTAACGGGAACCCTCCAGGAGCACAGCCAGCAGCTGAACCTGCTGTCGTACCTTGATGATACGGGATTCGGCCGGGTGGAGATAGGGAACATCGTAATGATAATCATAGGCCTTGTAATGATATACCTGGCTATCAAAAAGGATTACGAGCCTCTTCTTCTCGTACCGATAGGATTCGGTATTATTGCTGGCAACATTCCCTACAATCCTGCGCTAATTCCCATCGGTTACCAGGATGTTCTAGGCGGGCAGCAGTCAGTATTCAGTCTGTTCTATTTCGGAGTGAAAAGCGGTCTATTTCCTCCCCTGATCTTCCTGGGCATCGGAGCCATGACAGATTTCAGCGC
>JBDLJP010000214.1:0-4145 GCA_039714295.1 Candidatus Fermentibacterota bacterium | reverse complement strand
TTTCGAGGGAGGACGCACGAAAGCTCATGCTCTCAAATCTTGAGGAGGAACTGCATCACGAAGCTGGAAGACTCACGCGGAAGATTCTTGAAACCGCTGAGAACAAGGCTGAGGAGGAAGCCCTGAAAGTTCTTTCGACTGCAATCCAGAGGTGTGCGGCGGACCATGTCGTAGAAAACTGTGTATCCGTTGTGAATCTGCCCAGTGATGATATGAAAGGAAGGATCATCGGAAGAGAGGGCAGGAATATCAGAGCATTCGAGGCGGCTGCTAACGTTGATGTTATTATTGATGATACTCCTGAAGCGGTTGTGATCTCTTGCTTCGACCCCGTTCGCAGGGAGATAGCAAGACAATCTCTTGAAAAACTGCTGGATGATGGAAGAATACACCCCGGCAGGATAGAATCCACTGTAACCAGGGTGGCATCGGAGATGGAGAAGAAGATAAGAAAACTGGGGAATCAGCTTGCTCTGGACGCTAACGTTTCAGGTCTGCACCAGCAGCTTATCAGGCACCTCGGCAGGCTGCGGTACAGAACAAGCTACGGCCAGAATATGTACCAGCACTCACTTGAAACCGCCCATATCTGCGGCTTACTTGCATCCGAACTCAAACTCGATGCCGCTCTAGCAAGAAGAGTGGGACTTCTTCACGATATAGGCAAAGCGACAGATCAGGATATAGAAGGTTCTCATGCGATAGTCGGAATGGAGCTTGCTCAGAGATATGAGGAATCTCCCCTGGTTTGCAACGCTATCGGTGCTCACCATGAAGAGATAGAATGTGATTCACTTTACGGAATCATTATTCAGGCAGCCGATTCCGTAAGTTCCGCTCGTCCCGGAGCCAGAAGAGAAACACTCGAGCTTTATGTCAGAAGGCTGCATAAACTCGAATCCATTGCCGACTCATTCGACGGGGTTAAGAAATCCTATGCTATACAGGCAGGCAGGGAGTTGAGAATCGCAGTCAGACCGGAAACTGTGGATGACGATGCAGCAGCCGAACTTGCCAGAATAGTCGCCAGAAAGATTGAGAGTGATATGCAGTATCCCGGTCAGATAAAGGTTACAGTCATCCGCGAAACCCGCTCATCTGAAACGGCTCACTGATATGAAAATACTGCTTCTTGGTGATGTGGTAGGAAGACCCGGACGCACAGCACTGATCTCCTATCTGAAGGATCGCGATTACGATTTTGTGGTCGCAAACGCCGAGAATGCCGCGGGAGGTTTCGGTCTGACCAGGAAAACTGCTCTCGAGCTGCTCGGAGCCGGGGTCACAGTCATCACCTCCGGTAACCATATCTGGCAGCATACGGACATTCTTGAATACATAGATGAAGTTCACTGTCCCGTACTCCGTCCCGCCAATTATCCTCCGGGCAATCCCGGCAGCGGTTTCATCGTAACGAAGCATCAGGGGATAAGGGTAATGGTCATGAATCTTCAGGGAAGGCTCTTCATACCCATGTCGCTTGACTGTCCGTTCAGAATTGCGGACAATATCATCAGGAATAACGCAGCAGATGTGATAATAGTTGACCTGCATGCTGAAGCCACAAGCGAGAAGCAGGCCATGGCCCGTCATCTTGACGGCAGGGTTTCAGTTCTTGCCGGTACGCACACACATGTTCTTACCGCCGATGCAAAAGTGCTTCCAGGCGGAACAGCATATATCACCGACCTGGGAATGTGCGGTTCGATGTCCGGTGTTATCGGGATGGCTCAGGAGGAGGCAAGAATTCGCTTCCTCACCGGCAGACACACACGCTTGAGGGTTGCCGAGGGCAACACGTATGTGAACGGTCTTGAAATTGTGCTGAACAGTAAGTTGAAAGTGGAAAGCCTGAGTCTTATCAATGAGAAAGCCTGAGGCGGTTAACCTCCGCGAAGATCTTGAAGCAGCGGCGTTATGGGTCGAGAACGGCCTTGGGAGTATTTCCATGCGTCAGGATTCTATCTCCCACCTTCCGTCCCTGGCACTTTATTCACTTGAGTCAGGCGGGAAACGGGTGAGACCTTTCCTTGTCCGGTCAGCCTGCACCGCCGTGGGCGGTGATCCTGATATATCCCTGAGGGCGGCCTGCGCTGTAGAGATGATACATACATACTCACTCATTCATGATGACCTTCCCGCGATGGATGATGATGATATCAGACGGGGCAAACCCGCTCTTCATATCAAGTCCTCCGAACAACAGGCATTGCTTGCCGGTGATCTTCTTCTCATTGAAGCATTTGGAGAGCTTCTCGATACACCTTTAGGACCGGGCAGAGTTGCATCAATGGTCGAGCGGCTCGCGGGTGCAGCCGGTCCGGGATACCTTGTCGGAGGCCAGTATATGGATATGTATCACTGCGATGATGCAGGTGCGGACTGGATACGCACTATGATACTGGGGAAGACCGCTGCAATGATTCGGGTCTCGCTTGAGCTGGGAGCCTGTGCCGGAGGAGCTGATGCTGATGTGCTTGAAGCGATATCGGTCGAGGGTGACAGATTGGGGTTTCTTTTTCAGCTGACCGATGATATTCTGGATCAATGCGGAAGCGCGGAGGAAATGGGTAAGGAAGTCTCGAAAGATACCGGACAGGGTAAGCGTAATCCTGTTTCCATGATGGGGCTTTCACAGGCGGCAGAAGAAGCTTCAGCACTTGCTTCCGATATCGCTGCTGCATTAATGGATATCAGGGGAGACTGGGAATCGGTCGCTGCTCTTGCACTCTATCTTCCACTCAGAAGGAAATAGTTATGTCCATACTTGAAAATATCCGCTTTCCCCGGGATGTGTCGGACTTGAGTCTTGAGGAAAGGCTTGCTCTTGTCGATGAGATAAGAAACAGAATTATCGAGGTTGTAAACAGCACAGGAGGACACCTGGCCTCCAGTCTGGGTGTTGTGGAACTTACCGTAGCACTGCTTTCCGTTTATTCACCTCCCGGGGACAGGATCATCTGGGACGTCGGACATCAGAGTTATCCCTGGAAACTTCTGACCGGAAGAGCCGACCGCTTCCATACGATTCGCCAATCCGGAGGTCTCAGCGGTTTTCCCAGGAGGGATGAAAATCCCTGTGACGCCTTCGGAACGGGACACAGTTCCACCTCCATATCAGCCGCACTGGGTTTTGCTCTGGCAAGAGATATTAAAAATGAGGATTACAGGGTTGTAGCCATAATCGGAGATGGTGCCATGGGCGGAGGTATGGCTCTTGAGGGTCTGAATCATCTTGGACATACCGGCACGAACATGCTCATCATTCTCAATGATAATGAAATGTCAATATCTCCCAATGTCGGAGCCATTTCACATCACCTTACCCGCCTTATCACAGACCCCGGATACAACAGGATCAAGAAGGATGTATGGAACGCCCTCGGCAAGATACCTTCACTTGGAGAAAGGGTTAGAAACGCCGCTCATGCAGTGACTTCCGGATTGAAGAAAACTCTTGTTACACCGGATACACTTTTTGACGATTTCGGTGTCCGCTATATCGGCCCCGTTCCCGGGAATGATCTTGCAGCTATCACGGGTGTTCTCCAGCGGGTCTCGGAGATATCCGGTCCGGTGCTGCTTCATGTTGTAACAAAAAAAGGTAAAGGGTTTGAGCCTGCCGAACTTGATGCCACCGGATACCATGGTGTTTCCGCATCAGGCAGCAGAAAGAAAAAAAGAGAGACCTTCACAGCGGCATTTTCCAGAATCATGATTGATATGGCGAAGAAAGATGACAGAATCGTGGCTATTACCGCTGCTATGCCGGACGGAACCGGTCTGGACAGATTCGCCGCTGAATTCCCCGACAGATTTTTCGATGTCGGCATTGCCGAACAGCATGCAGTCACACTTGCATGCGGACTTGCCTTCAGCGGCCTCAGACCTGTCACTGCTATTTACAGTACATTCCTGCAGAGAGCCCTTGATCAGGTGATACACGATGCAGCGCTTCAGAGTGCTCCGGTCATTCTCGCGCTGGACAGGGGCGGAGTTGTTGGAGAAGACGGTCCCACGCATCACGGTGTCTTTGACATTTCAATGCTTCTCCCTGTGCCGAATATCAGGATAGGAGCGCCCAGGAACTGTGCTTTACTTGAAATGCTGCTGAAAAGAGCAGCTCAGTTCAAAGATAATCCTAC
>JBDLJP010000213.1:0-4145 GCA_039714295.1 Candidatus Fermentibacterota bacterium | reverse complement strand
GAGTTTACTTCTGTCAGCTGCAGGCCTGCGGAGAGACGATCACACAAAAAATGCTCCGGATAGAGTAGGAAGGAGGGAGAAATGAAACAGATACTTACAATAGCAATACTGGGCTCCCTCGTACTGCTTAGCGGTTGTGGCGGCGAGGACCCCATACTTCCGGATGTACTCGGATATACGGGATTTATTCAGCTGGGCTGGGATTCCTACAACGTCGGAAACTACGAGATAGCACTGGATTACTTCCATGATGCAATCGACATAGACCCATCAATGCCAGAAGCTTTCATTGGTGCCGGCTGGTCATCACTGTACCTGCCTGATTACTGGAGAATTGCAGATGATTACTTCTTCATGGCAATTCAGAACGAAATCGGGTACTATCCGTTATACGGATTCGGTGAATCACAGGTTCAGGATACAATGTGGACGAACTTTGAATGTCTGCATCCTGATCTGCCTGCTGCCGTGCTGGACCCTATACTTGCCGAGACCGCTGATTCGGGTCTTGTGTGGGTCGGGGAACAGATTGATGACATAGTTAACGGTGCAGACATGCCTTACCGCTTTATGCCGCTCAACAGCGGTGTGCTGGCGATATTCGAAGCCGCCAACAGTTACACTACGGCTATTTGCGAAGTTGACAGTGTTGCCGGCGGATGGGTATACATAACCGTTCCTATGGCCACGATGGATGTAGGAGGCGATGACTACTACACATGGATCAGCGTCGATGAACAGATCAACTACGAGTATCGCGTGTTCAATCAGACAGGCGCTGCAGATGGACAGCTTTTCTGGGACGCTCTTGCCGGATGCTGCATGCTGCAGGACATCAGAGGCGAGAATGGAGATCCCCTTCTCGGCTGTGTAACTGCCTGGGTGCTTGATCAGCAGACTGATGCTTACATCTTCGGTTACGGCCAGATCTATGAAGGATATGAAGTAGTATCCAATCTACAGCTGAAGGGTACAGCAGCTTCGCTGGCCTTCGCCAATCAGTACTTCAAGTTCGCATGGTTCATATGCACGAGCGAAGGCCTCGGACTGGCTCTTAATCCGGGAGATGCCGATTTTGTTACAGGACTTATGTCCGTAATAGAGTTCATGCTGAACAACTAGAACGAACTGAAAAGAGTAAGCCCCCCCGGCTTTTGCCGGGGGGGCTACTTGTTTTCGGGGCTGACTAATAAGCGGGAGCCTCTATACTGAAAATATCGTAATTATCATCTCCGTTGATCCTGTTCGAAGAGAAGATAAACCATCCAGCACCCGGGTTCCATGCGGGATAGATATCTTCCTCAGGATCATCAGTTACCTTGACCATACTGGATCCATCAAGATTGCTTATCCATACTTCATAGTTTCCGGATCTGTCTGAAGAGAAGGCGAACCAGCTGTTCTCAGGTCCCCAGCATGGATGGATGTTATCGAAAGAATCCTCGATAACCGGATGCGGATCGGAGCCGTCCGGTTTCATAAGCCAGATATCGGAATGACTGCCATATGAGACCTCGAAGAGTATCCACTGACCATCCGGAGAATATGAGGGGCGGAGGCAGTCGAACTGCGGAGTATAGAAAGGAGAAGGAATAAGAAGAGAATCTTCCTGATATACAGTTTTCCAGAGCCCCCAGTAATCGTTTTCATAGGTGCAGAGAAGGAGTGAATCCTCATCCGGTGTCCAGGTTGGATGGAGGTGATTCTTCGCATTGCTTACCACCTCAAGAAGAGGACCAAGATTGCCCGGTACGGTTCTTACAGATGAGGTGGAATCGGTAATGTAAGTAGTGTATACTATCAGCCCCTGCGCAGCGCTCCAGCAGCCGTTCGGACCTGCCGACTCGTCATCATTGGAAGCGGCGACGGCCATGGGTTCTGTAATTCCGTCATAGCCTATGATGCAGAAGGATGTATTGAAGTAGGAGGTAAAAAGCATCACGCTTCCGCCCGGAGACCATGAAAGCGCTGTGTCAGGATAGACACTGCCGAGGTAGAGATAAGCGCCATCCGGCCATTGCTCCGGATCTGCAGGGCTGCTGCATGAAGCAGCCAGCGCAACGGTTATGGCCAGAACTTTAAGGATATTAATCATGTATTTCTCCTGTTCAGGGTTATCGATTCCGTTAATTGTGTCTGGATATCAGTGTATCAGCAGGATTCTTTTGTGATACTCGCGCCGAGATTCTGTAATCTCTCTACAAGATTTTGATAGCCGCGTTCGATCTGATGCACGTTTCGAATGATACTGGTACCTTCAGCACACAAAGCAGCTGTCAGAAGTGCCATCCCTGCTCTTATATCCGGGCTTATAACATCTGTTCCATGCAGGGCTGAGGGTCCGGAAACAACTACTCTGTGAGGATCACACTGGATTATTCCCGCGCCCATTGCAACCAGTTTATCTACAAAGAAGAGCCGGCTCTCGAACATCTTCTCAAATATCAGTGATGTTCCCCGTGCCTGGGTGGCAACAACTACAGCAGTACTTGTAAGATCGGGCGAGAACCCTGGCCATGGAGCATCGTAGACGGTGGGTATCGAGCCGCCTCTGTCCGGCTGGACAGCCAGCTCTCTTGATCCGTCAATAAGAAGACAATCAGCATCGGACTCGACAGTAATGCCTAATTTTGAAAAACCGTTCATGATTGGTTTGATGATATCAGGCGGTACATCCGGTATCCTGATCGTCCCGCGGCAGCATGCAGCCAGGCCGATAAAACTCCCGATTTCAATATGATCAGGTGTAATGGAATATTCGGTACCGTGAAGCAGAGTACTGGATCCGGAAACTGACAACCTGTTGGTTCCAACACCGGCAATACTGCTTCCCATGGAGATAAGCATGTTAGCCAGATCCTGAACATTGGGTTCGCATGCGGCGTTGTAGATAACAGTCTCTCCGTCAGCCAGCGCTGCGGCCATTATCGCGTTTTCTGTAGCCGTAACCGACGGTTCATCAAGAAAAATTGACTCTCCTGTAAGTCCGTCCGTTGAAAAGGAGAGCAAACTATCCGCAAAGGCAACATCAGCTCCCATCTGTTCAAGAGCGAGAAAATGAGTATCGAGCCTTCGCCTGCCTATGATATCTCCCCCCGGGGGCGGCAGCTTGGCGCGGCCTGTCCTGGCCACGAGAGGTCCTGCGAGCAGGATGGAAGCTCTTATCTCTCTGCAGGCGGATGAATCGATACTGTCAGGATTGATATCTGATGCGTTCAGGCGCATGGAGCCGCCGCCCAGACGCGTCACTGAAACACCGAGACTCGCGAGAAGCGCGACCATCGATCGTACATCCCGGATATCCGGAACATTGTGCAGAATAACATCGCTGTCAGTTAGAAGGCACGCTGCCAGAATTGGCAGTGCGGCGTTCTTGCTGCCGCTTGGCTGGAGGGTTCCGGAAAGCGGAGTTCCACCTTCGACTATGTAGATATCTTTTTGGGGAAGATTCATGTAGTTTTCCCCTTTCCAGCTGTTTTACTGAGCAGAGTATGGTAAAGATCGGGGTAATCAGACGGAATCCAATCCTGTCTGAGTAACCATCTGATATAATCGGTATCCTGGGCTGCAATATCTTCAACCAGCTTCCCCCGGTACTTACCGAAGGAGAATATCTTAACTTCAAGAGCTGACCTGGTATACTTTACAAGTTCCGCCCAGTTTTCAGGAGTTGCCAGATGCATCTTGAGGATATATTCAACAAGGGATCGGACAAGTTCTGTATCGAACATAGCTCTGTGTGCGTCACCGGTGATATCCGAATCCAGAGCAAACCTGTATCTCAGTACCTGGAGAGCATGGGAAGGTATGGAGGGCCAGATGTGTCTGGAAAGCCTCAGGGAATCGAGTTTGATTCCTTCATCGATCTTACCGAAAATATCCGGAAGCTGTCTTTTCAGTATGGCAAGATCAAAGGGCAGATTGTGTGCTGAGATATAGTCGGCTTTACTGACAATATCGCTGATACTCCCGGAAATATCCTCCAGAGAGGGTTTCCCCGCAAGCATATTATCAGTTATGTGGTGAACAGCTGAAGCCTCCGGAGGCACGGGCTCCGGAGGAAGTATCAGCTCCTGAACTATGACATCCTTCTGCGGATTCCTGACAAAGCCTTCATAGGTGCTGAGCAGGAATGCCACTTCACA